>JAIBBF010000004.1 GCA_019694795.1 Flavobacteriales bacterium
GAGTAATTGTCATCATTATAAAACATTATTTCATTTCCGTGTGCTCTGTTGTACAGGTGATAATAATGGTTTTCAAGGATAGGATGTAGTGGTTTTGCAGGCATGGCTTTTAGGGGTAAAGTGCTTTGGGTTGGTTTGATTGGATTTAGTTTCGTTTAGGGTTTGTAGTTTGTAGCGCCAAGCCTCCGAGGCCGTCAGGCCTCGGAGGCTTGGGCGCGGTTGGCCTTGGCCGTAAAGCTATTCAAACAAAAGTTTAAACCCTTGTTTTACAATACAATAAAATCGCTGAAATTAAGATTCGGCCTTTTTACTGAGGACCGTAAATCCCTGAAGAATGATTGAAATGAAAATGACAGAGGCGCATCCAATCAGATTCATCCATAAAAAGGCAATGTTGGAATTGGTGAAAAGTGCAATCACTACAGCTTCACCCAATAATGCTGCCCAGAATACAGAATTGCCATTGACAAATTTAAAAAAGAAGGCTACGAGAAAAACTCCTAAAACAGTACCATAAAAAAGAGAACCTAAAATATTTACGGCCTCAATTAAACTTCCCATTTGATTGGCAAACATGGAGACTGCAATAGCCAGTACGCCCCAAATAACAGTGGTCCATCTCGAAATTGAAATCCAGTTTTTAGTTTCGCCGGAGGTTTGATTCGCTTTTAAAAAATCGACCACTGTGGTTGACGCCAATGCATTTAATTCCGAAGCAGTAGAACTCCATGAAGCCGAAAAAATAACCGCAATTAATAATCCGATTAAACCAATAGGTAAATAATTAATGACAAAATTTAGAAATATGTAATTGGTATCGTTTTTATCAGCAGCAGGATCTACAGTTGAAATTATCTCAATGGATTCTTTTCTTAATTCCATCATTTCTGCCTCGGTGGCTAAAATGCCTGATTTTAAGTGCTCAATTTCGGATGGAGCAGTTGATGGTGCAACTAAACGTTGAACATCTTCCGATTTATTTTTATTCAGTTCGTTATACTTCGTTTCCAATTCAGAAAACTGCGATGCATATTCCGATTGCATTACTGTTTTTACTGCAGAGGGATTAAAGAAAATGGGACGATGATGAAATTGGTAGAAAGTAAAAAGTAAAACGCCAATCAGTAAAATGAAAAATTGCATTGGAATTTTTACCATTCCATTTAATAGTAAACCAATCCTGGAAGAGCGAATGCTTTTACCTGACAAATACCGTCCAACCTGCGATTGATCGGTTCCGAAATAGGAGAGTGCAAGGAAAAACCCACCGATTACACCGCTCCATAAGTTGTATTTGTCATTTAAATTAAAGTCAGTGGTAATGATGTTCATTTTCCCAAGTGTACCTGAAATTTTTAATGCATCAGAAAAAGAAATATCATCAGGCAGCATGCTTACAATCATGTATCCGGCGATGAACATTCCAATGATAATCATGGCCATTTGTTGTAATTGTGTATAAGAAACAGCTTTGCTTCCTCCGAATACTGTGTACATAATGACAAGTCCACCCATGAATACATTGGTGAGATAAATGTTCCAACCTAATAATGCAGATAATATTACCGATGGAGCATAAATGGTAATTCCGGCTGCAAGTCCCCGTTGAACAAGAAAAATAAAAGCGGTAAGAATTCTGGTTTTTTTATCGAACCGCGATTCCAGGTATTCATATGCGGTGTACACTTTTAATTTATGAAAGATGGGAAGAAACGTTGTTGCCACTACAATCATGGCCAATGGCATCCCAAAATAATACTGTACAAAACGCATTCCGTCGGTGTAGGCCTGACCGGGTGCTGAAAGGAAAGTAATGGCACTCGCTTGTGTAGCCATCAGCGAAAACATCACGTGATACCAGGGGAGCGACTGGTCTCCCAATAAATACGAATCGATGTTTTTCTGACCTCTGCTTTTATATACACCGAACAAGATAATCGTCATTAGTGTAGAGCAGAGAACAATCCAATCTAAACTACTCATGAAAATAATTTAGTGATGTAATAATAAATACCGATTTGTATCAATAGCCAAATGAAAACGGTGGCGTAAAACCATGACCAGTTTTTAAATACAGGTGGCTTTTCATTTTCCATTTTTTACCTGATTGATAGGTTGTGCTTCTACATTTTCATTTTTGGAAATCAAATTCACAAATAATTTGATGGCTCCGGGTACACCGGCGGGAATTTCCCTGAAGAAAGATATTCCTGTGTAGATGTATTTTCCTTTTCCATATTGACAATACAAAATGGAGTTTGGATTTGCATCACTACCTGAATCTTTCATTTTTAAAGGTGTGCTGTAATTATTGTCAACCTCAGTGGGGAAATATAATCCTCTCTCCTGTATCCATCCATCAAAATCGGAATTCGTGATTAAGTTGGGGTATTTTAATAAAGGATGGTCTTTAAATAAAAATTCAACGGGACTATCTTCTTCCGTGATTCGTTCGCGGGATAATTTAAAAGGGTAAGGACCTAATTCGGTTGTCACCAATGGTGAACTGGTATTGTATTGTACTAATAGAATACCACCCTGATTAACATATTCAAACAGTACTTTATTAGCATACCGCAGATTTTTCACGGTGTTAAAAGCTCTAACTCCGGTTATAACAGCGTCGAACTTTTTATAATCGGTAGTTAGTAAATTATCTTCTTTTAAAAGGGTGACGTGATAACCAAGTTGATTTAGAACTTCTGGGATTTTATCACCTGCGCCATCGATATAGGCAATGTTTTGTGTATTTCTTTTTACATCAACAACCGAAATTCCTGCACCAGATGAACTGAACCAAACTTGTTCAGGAATATGATCATATTTTATCTGGTGAAATGAAAGATCGAACAGTTTACCTTCTACTTCAGCAACGAGCTTTAAGGTACTTGTGTTGATGTTTCCCAAATTCTGGGGTAGAATTTCGAACTCAATTATTTTGGTTTCTCCGGCCAAATCAAAATGCACACGCTTGTCTTTTTCTGTTACCTGAATTCCAACAGGAGTTTCCAGCGAGATGGTGGCGTCCAGATTGTTTTTAAAACTACGGGCACTGATTTTAATTTTTCGGCTTTGTCCTTGTAAAAAGACATAATTTTCTTCTTCAAAATTAATGGCTACCGGTGGAGCAATGAACAACGGACGGTACGTTTCTCCAAAGGAAGGATCAATGATTTTATGTTGAATGTTCTTCACAAAATCAATTTCCGATTGCTGAAATTTAAAACGAATCAGGTATTCAATTTCATGGTGCCATTCAGGTAAAAACTGTAAAGGGGTGCCGGAGTAAATTGTGTTTCGTGCAGATTCACTGTTTCGGTACCGGTGAGCATATGGATTGCTGATGGAGATGTTATTGACAGGCAATTTAATGTCGATCGACTTCCATTTGTTTTTTTCCAGGATGATGGGTTGACTCCAGTTTCCAAATGGAGTTTGTAATTCAGTTAATGAAACCGGGAACTCAGAACGGTTGATGCATTGAATTCGAATGCCAATACTATCACCATTGACAGCATAAGCCTGTGTGCTTAACACATCAAAAAACAATCCGGAGCATTCTGAAATAATTTTATCGACTTGCCTCATTTTATAGGCAATCAAATTTCGGTTAGCTAAATCGGATGTGCTGTAAACTTTATGCATTTCTGCACGAAGCTTTAACAAATCCGGAATGATTAAGGATGGCTGATAATCGTTGAATTTTTTTTCAATGGATTTTATTTTGGAAACGAATTTAGCGGTCACTTTATTTTTGCTCCAGTCTGTAATCACTCCATCCATTAAATCGTTTGTAGGGGCGTCTCCTTTAATGGTTTTAAAATATTCGAATTGTTCGCCTCTTCTGCGCTCGGTACCGAAGGCCTGACTTCTATGCTGCGACCGCGCTTCGGAGGCCGTTTCTCCATAACTTTTCCCTGTGAGTGGATCATATCCTCCTACATCAATTTTTAATTGGTCCTCCGAAGTCGTGTTTGTACTTCCGAAATTGAATGTGTTCCATAGAATGCGTTTAGCTTTCCAGGGTTGAACTACGAGTAGCTGATCTTTAAATTGGTTAGGGTCTGCAGCGAGTTCAAATGCTTCTTCTGCTAAAATAGCACTAGCAGTGTGGTGACCATGTCCTCCTTCACCTGTGGTAGGAAAGCGGCAAATGATGATGTCGGGTCTAAAATACCTGATAACGAAAACTACATCGGCAAGAATATTTTCTTTTCCCCATTTGCGAAAAGTCTCTTCCGGATTTTTCGAATAGCCGAAGTCAAATGCACGCGTAAAAAATTGTTCAGCACCATCGGTCCTGCGAGCAGCAAGTAATTCCTGCGTTCGTATAATTCCCAGTTCCTCTCCTTGTTCATTACCAATTAAATTTTGTCCACCATCACCCCGGGTGAGTGACAAATACCCTACACGGTATTTTTTTTCATTGGTGAGATAGGAAATTAAGCGTGTATTTTCATCGTCCGGATGTGCAGCGATGTACAATACAGATGCCGTTGTTTTCAATCCTGAAATCTGACTGCGTATAACAGATGCAGGTGTAAATTCAGGTTGTGCACATGCGATTACCGAAAAAACGGCCAATAAGAGGGTAAAAGAAATCTTCTTCATGGTATTGGATTCGTTCAAAAATAACGATTCCAATCCATTATTGTTTAAACAATATTCAACTGTTTATTCAAAGCGATGCTCTTTTTTAAACAAGTCTTCTTTAGAGAGGGACTTAAAATATTCATAAGTGACCTTTAAGCCTTCTGCCCGGTTCACTTTCGGCTCCCATCCGAGAATGGATTTTGCTTTGGTAATATCCGGTTTGCGTTGTTTTGGATCGTCTTTCGGAAGAGGAAGCGAAATCAATTTTTGATTAGCACCCGTTAATTTTAAAATTTCTTCTCCGAATTCGCGAATGGTAATTTCATCCGGATTTCCGATGTTCATGGGTTGAACATAATCACTCATCAATAATCTGTAAATCCCTTCCACCAAATCATCCACATAACAGAATGAACGTGTTTGCGAACCATCTCCAAACATCGTTAAATCTTCTCCGCGAAGTGCTTGTCCGATGAATGCAGGCAACACGCGTCCGTCGTTCAATCGCATGCGTGGTCCATAGGTATTAAAAATACGGATAATTCGAGTTTCCACTCCGTGATAGGTGTGGTAAGCCATCGTCATTGCTTCCATAAAGCGTTTGGCTTCATCATAAACACCACGTGGACCAACAGGATTCACATTTCCCCAGTATTCTTCGGTTTGCGGATGCACTAAAGGATCTCCATAAACTTCGGAGGTAGAAGCAACCAGTATTCTGGCTTTTTTTGCTTTGGCAAGTCCCAATAAATTATGTGTTCCCAATGAAGAAACCTTTAGCGTTTGAATTGGGATTTTTAAATAATCGATCGGAGAAGCAGGAGAAGCAAAGTGGAGAATGTAATCCAGTTCACCCGGAACATGAACAAATTTTGATACATCATGATGATAAAATTCGAAATGCTCAAGTTTGAATAGATGTTCAATGTTTCTTAAATCACCCGTGATGAGGTTATCCATACCAATCACATGGTATCCCTCTTTAATAAATCTGTCACACAAGTGTGATCCCAAAAAGCCCGCAGCTCCGGTAATAAGTACGCGTTTCATAAATCCTGAATTGGTGTAAAAATAAGCAGAATATAGTTTGATACGCTTAATTTTAAGAAAAATGCCCGGATGTCGGTTTTGTGTGTATTTTAAGGGCAGAAATAGCTTGTATATGTCGAGATCTCTCCTTACGCTGATTACGGTGTTTTTTTTCTGGGGCTTTGTTGCGGCCTCGAATGATATTTTAATTCCGGTGTTCAAAGAACATTTGAATCTCGAACAATGGCAGGCGCAATTGATTTCGTTTGCATTTTATATTGCATATACAGTTGGTTCGCTGATTTATTATCTGATTTCTGCTTCCCGAGGCAGGGATATTTTAAATGAAATCGGATATAAAAATGGAATTGCATTAGGTTTGGTCATATCTGCAGTTGGCACATTGCTCTTTGTTCCGGCAGCAAACAATGGAAGTTTTGCGTTAATGATTTCGGGTTTATTTATTGTTGGACTCGGATTCTCTCTACAACAAACTGCTGCCAATCCTCTTGCCATTAATATGGGTGATCCGGCAAAAGGATCACAGCGATTAAGTCTTGCCGGTGGAATTAATAATGTGGGCACTACCATCGGACCCGTATTGGTAAGTCTGGCTATTTTTGGTTCTGTTTCTTCCGAAAATACAACTGCCAGTATGGAAAGCATTAAAATTCCTTATCTCATTCTTGGTGCAGCTTTTATTCTCGTGGCGCTATTGTTTAAATTTTCTTCCATTCCGGATCAACTTGAAAATGATAAATCCGGCATTGAAGAGGCCAGTGTAATTGATAGCGATTCATCAGCATCACGGTCCGTGTTTTCTTATCCACAATTAAGGATGGGGATGATTGCAATTTTCTTGTACGTGGGTGTAGAAGTTTCTACTGCCGGAAATTTGTCGGATTATTTGAAACAGGAATTCGGAATGAAAACCAGTGAAGTGGCGCCGTTTATTTCATTGTTCTGGGCCAGTTTAATGATTGGGAGATGGACATCAGCTGCAGGGGCATTTGCAGGTGGAAAAGTGAAAATGATTTTAGGGTTTATTCTTCCATATCTGGCTTTCGGATTATTTCTTTTTGTCAATTTCATTGTGAACCACGATATCCGCCCCTTTTATTATTACGCATTCATTATTGCAGTTGTCATTATTGCAGATTTGTTAAGTCGCGAAAAACCTGCGCTTCAACTGCTGATTTTTTCATTACTCGGAATTGCAGCCTTAATGGTTGGCATGTTTAGTACGGGAATGATAAGTATTTACGCTTTCATTAGTGTAGGATTGTTTTGCAGCACCTTATGGCCTTGCATTTTTACGTTGGCAATTGCAGGTCTTGGTAAAAAAACAAATCAAGGTTCCGGACTGCTCATTATGATGATTATGGGTGGCGGATTAATTTCACTGCTACAAGGATATTTATCGGCCGATCATTTATTGGGAATCCGGTTTAGTTATTGGGTTGGAGTGATTTGTTTTGCTTATCTGGCATTTTATGCCCTCCGTGTGAATAACGTTTTACGCTCGCAGGGAATAACTTACAACAAAGGCCAGGAATCTCATTAATCATTTCTTGCACACCACGTGATTTCTGGTTACTTTCAGAGCAATTCTAAATCGATACATGAACAAGCTTGCCGCAGGTGTTGATATTGGAGGAACCAATACCGTTTTTGGTCTCGTCAATAAACAAGGAGAAATCGTTGAACGATCTTCCTTGCCTACTACTGATTTTCCTATGCCGGAGGATTTGGTTAGTCAAGTAGTTGAGGGCTTAAAAAAGTTGCTCGCTGCATTTCCAAATCACGAATTGTGCTGTGTTGGAATTGGTGCTCCTAATGGGAATTTTTTTACGGGTAATGTCGAGTTCGCTCCAAATCTCAATTGGTTTGGCGTAGTTCCGCTTGCTCAAATGTTTACGGATGCACTCGCTGTTCCTGCTTATGTTACCAATGATGCTAATGCAGCCGCAATGGGAGAAATGTTTTTTGGCGGTGCAAAGGGAATGAAAGATTTTCTTTTTATCACTCTGGGTACCGGACTGGGAAGTGGTATAGTAGTGAACGGACAAATGGTTTATGGTCACGATGGCTTTGCGGGTGAACTAGGTCATGTTATTGTAGAAAAAAACGGAAGAAAATGCGGTTGTGGTCGTTATGGTTGTTTAGAAACCTATTGTTCCGCTACCGGCATATTAAAAACGTACATCGAATTAAAGGTCTCCGGTTTAAATTCCAAAGAAGAGGCTTTTGCACTGGGTGATGAAAAAATTAATGCGCGGTTAATTTATGAACGTGCCTTAAAGGGAGAAAAAGAAGCCATTAAAGCATTTAGAAAAACAGGAAAAACACTGGGACTTGCCTTGGCCAACAGTGTGGTGTACACTTCACCTCAGGCCATATTTTTATTTGGCGGATTAGCGCAAGCCGGTGATTTAATTTTTGAACCGACAAGAGAAAGTTTCGAAGAAAATTTATTGAATATTTATAAAGGAAAAATCCAATTATTGCCAAGCAGACTGCCCGAAAACGACGCTGCTTTATTAGGTGCCGCATCTCTGGCATGGAAAAATATGCAACAATGAAAAATCTTATTCAGCGATTCTTTTTTTTAGTTATCACATTCTTCACCCTGAATACCATTCAGGCCCGGGAATTAAAAATTATTCCACTGCCTAATTCAGTCGAATTCGGAGAAGGGGATTGTGTCTTATCTCCATCACTCACCGTGAAGGGAAATGATGCCGCAATGCTTGATCTGTTTGCACAATGGATGAAAAAATTCGGTGGAGTTGTAATCAACACACAAATCAATCCTCAAGTAAGCACAGGAGGAAAAGAATTGTATTTAAAGCTGGATCCGCAATGGAATGATTCATCTTATCAAATCAGTGTTAAACCTGATTTTATTTTGCTACGCTCGGGAAAAGGTGGCATGGTTTCCGGAGTTTCTACCTTAACACAATTATTGCTTGGTTCTTTTTCGGGGACTTCCGTTCGGGTTCCCATTTGTGAGATTAAGGATCAACCCCGGTTCCAATGGCGTGGAATGCATTTGGATGTTGGCCGTCATTTTTTTCCGGTTAGTTTTATTAAAAAGTATCTGGATATAATGGCATTCTATAAAATGAATGTTTTCCATTGGCATTTAACCGAAGATCAGGGATGGAGAATTCAGATTAAAAAATATCCTGCCTTAACTGAAGTTGGAGCCTGGCGTAGTGGTTCTATGGTTGGACATTACAATGATCAGAAGTTTGATAATGAAAAATATGGTGGATTTTATACGCAGGAAGAAATTAAGGAGGTGGTTAAATATGCAACGGAGCGAAACATTACAGTAGTTCCGGAAATTGAAATGCCCGGTCATTCACTCGCAGCTTTAGCAGCATATCCCAATCTTTCTTGCACAGGAGGTCCCTTTAAAGTGGCTAAATCCTGGGGAGTTTTTGAAGATGTGTATTGCGCCAAAGAAGAAACCTTTTTATTTCTCGAAGATGTCCTTACAGAAGTAGTCGCCCTTTTTCCCGGACAATACATTCACATTGGTGGAGATGAATGTCCGAAAGAACGTTGGAAGAAATGTGAGAACTGCCAGAAAGTAATCCGCGATAATAATTTAAAGGATGAACATGAATTACAAAGCTATTTTATCCAGCGAATCGAAAAGTTTTTGAACGCAAAAGGAAAAAAAATAATTGGCTGGGATGAGATTTTAGAAGGCGGACTTGCACCTAATGCTGCCGTAATGAGCTGGAGAGGAACTGAAGGTGGAATTGCAGCGGCAAAACAAAAACACGCGGTGGTAATGACACCGGGTTCGCATTGTTATTTCGATCACTACCAGGGATCGCCCGCAAGCGAACCTGTAGCTATTGGAGGATATACTACATTACAAAAAGTATATGCTTACGAACCGGTTCCCGCCGAATTAAAGGAAGGTGAGAAACAATTTATTTTGGGTGCCCAGGGGAATGTCTGGACAGAATACATGAACGATGAACAACATGTTGAATACATGGTCTTGCCCCGAATGCTGGCACTTGCCGAAGTCCTTTGGCTGAATCCCGCTAAAAAGAATGAAAGTGATTTTATTCAACGATTACAACAACAATTATTCTTATTAAATAAAGCTTCTTATCATTATTCAGAGGCAGTATTTAAGGTTGAATTTAAAACGAGTGCCAATAATGGTGGATTAAAAATTGAATTATCCGGACTCTCCGGTCTCGGTAAAATTCATTATGTAATGAATCCATCACACGGTGGACAAAAATCGCTAATGGACCAGAAAGATTATTCTGCACCCATAGAAGTGAAATCGAATAGTACAATTACAGCTTGGTTGGAATTGAATGGTCAGACTAAACCAAAAACTACGCAACGAATTTGGTTTAGTAAAGCATCCGGTAAAACCGTTACGTTTAGAAAAAATCCTTCCGAACATTATTCAGGCAATGGAGGATTTACATTAGTAGATGGAATAAAAGGAGATCGTCCGAGAGTGAATTCACAATGGTTAGCATGGAGTGGGGAAGATATGGTTGCAACGATTGACCTGGGAGTTGTTGATTCAGTTAAAAATGTTCAATTGGGGTTTTTAGAGGATAAGAATAATTGGATATGGGCACCTAAATCCGTTGAAGTTTTAGTTTCAACCGATGGTAGAAATTTTAAAAGTGTATTACGAAGAGAAGTGAAAGGTAAAGATGTTGCCGCGCCTGAAATAATGATGGTTTTTAAACCTGTTAAGGCACGTTTCGTACAAGTAGTAGCAACTAATCCCGGTCTTATTCCAGTTGGAAATCCGGGAGCAGGAAAAAACAGTTGGATATTTTTCGATGAAATTTTAGTGAATTGATTCGACCATGGAAAGAAGGAAATTTATTAAAGGCGCATCTGCAGTTGTTGCCGCGGGTATTACCGGTGGACTAGACCTCCATTCTTCTGAAATGGATGTAATTGAAAAAAAGAAAGCATTGAATAAACCCATTGTTCTTTCTACCTGGAAATTCGGAATTCAGGCGAATGAAGAAGCCTGGAAAATTTTAAGCAAAGGAGGGAAATCCATCGATGCGGTAGAGAAGGGAGTAATGCTGATTGAAAGTGATCCAAATGAACGTTCTGTTGGATATGGAGGTCGACCGGATCGTGATGGTCACGTTACCCTGGATGCTTGTATTATGGATGAGAATTCAGGAATAGGAAGCGTGATTTGTCTCGAGCATATTAAAAATCCAATTTCTGTTGCACGAATGGTGATGGAAAAAACACCTCATGTTATTTTAGCTGGAGAAGGAGCTTTACAGTTTGCATTAAGTCAGGGATTCAAAAAAGAAAATTTACTTACACCCGAATCAGAAGCTGAATGGAAAAATTGGCTGAAGACATCGAAATATGAGCCGATTGTCAATATTGAAAATCATGATACCATTGGCATGATTGCTTTGGATGAACATGGGAATTTATCCGGTGCTTGTACTACTTCAGGAATGGCTTTTAAAATGCATGGCCGGGTGGGAGATTCTCCCATCATTGGAGCAGGATTATTTGTAGATAATGAAGTTGGAGCAGCAACAGCAACCGGACACGGAGAAGAGGTGGTGCGCATTGCAGGTTGTCATTTGATAGTAGAATTAATGCGGCAGGGATTATCTCCTGAGAAAGCATGTAAAACAGCAGTAGAACGCGTTTATAAAAAACAAAAACACCGTATCAAAGAAATTCAGGTTGGATTTATTGCCATTAATAAATCGGGTGAATTTGGTTCCTACTGCGTACAGGGAGGATTTAATTATGCGGTGTACGACAAAAACGGGAATCGACTGATTGATGCTGCAAGTATAGTTTGATTACTTCATTAAATAATCATTCAGGCATTGGTAGCTGAAATCCGGGACATTACTTTCATTTTTTATTTCGTCCCAATAGATTTCTGTTTCAATTCCAGGAAGCAGAAACATAAAATTTTCCGATTTGCTGTTTGAACCAGAACGGAAAAATCCGTCGACCAATACATTGCTTTTTACCAAATAAACAATGCTCCCTTTTTTGGTTTTCTTCTTCTCAATATGGAGATCAGGTTTTTTAAACTTAAAATCGCCAGGCTTGCAGAAATAATTGAGGTCTGAGAAAATTCTTTTTTCGTTGCTGTATATCTCAGTAATGAAAACGGTATTGAGCTTGTCTTGTTCTGAAAGTTGATAATTGCCTTTAAATATTATTTTGTTTTTTCCCAATGCCGGAGTTTCATTTTCATTGATTAAAACCGTATCGGACCGCAGCCATCCTTTTTCCTGATGATATAATGCGCATACAACTTTTAATGGTTGCTTACTGCTGGTGTGGTGGGATAAGGATACATAAATGGAATCCGGTTTAATTTCCGGGATTGCAACGATGTTCTGAGTCCAGTTTTTTGTGGTGTACCAAGCCGGTTTAGCTTTTATGGTTGGATATTCCAACAGACTCCAGCTGCAAACCGGTGCAGCATCATTCAATTGCCACATTAAAGCTCCGCCACATTTTTCAGGATGATTTCGGTAGGATATCCAGGCTTTTTTAGCAGCGTAACTTTGTGTGTATTGCGAAAAATAAATCCACTCATTTAAATCAGTTGGAGTTTTTAAAACCGATTCAATATATTTTTCCAACAATGAAATTCCTTTATAGGAAATAAGGGTTGGCTTTAATTGTTCTTTAACAGAATTTTCTTCCTGAAGAATGAGCTTAAGATTTTCAATGGAAGGAAAAGAGGGTAGTCCAAATTCGCTGACAAATCGTGGGATAAAATTCGCATAATCGGATATGGGTTTTTCACCATGCCAAACAGCCCAATAGTGATTATTTCCGGAGTTGGATTCCTCCGCTTTACCCCAGTTGGAAATGGGACTACTGCTGATATAGGGTGTTGAAGGATCTTTTTGCTTTAGTATTCCAGGAATTATCTGATGGAATAATAAATCGTATTCCTTTAGTAATTCTTGTTCCTGTTCATTTGTATAGTGATATTTCTCTTTCCAACCCCAGTTTTTGGAGGCAATTTCAATTTCATTATTTCCGCACCAAAGAGCCAGACAAGTATGATTTGAAATGCGGTCGATTTGCTGATGGAGTTCTGTTTTTATGGAAGGAATGATGGTACTGTCTAAGGGATAAAAAGTTCCTGCAAACATAAAATCCTCCCACAATAAAATGCCTTGTGCGTCTAAAAATTCAAGGAAATCATTGTTGGGGTAATGACCACCACCCCAAATGCGGACCATATTAATTTCTGAATTTTCCAGGTATTCCATCCATTGATGTACGTCCGAAACCGATTGGTCGGGTGAGCCAACGAGATTAACCCCCTTACAAAACACAGGTTCTCCATTTACATTGAAATAAAAAGATTGTCCAATACGATCTTTTTCCTGTATGAGGGATATCGTTTTAAAGGCTTTTTCCATTGATATGGAAATCGTTTCATCGCTGTTTGGATTTTGAATGATGATCTCGAAATAATAGAAACAATTTCCGGAACCGGTAGTACTGGAATACTGAGTTGTTCCTTTAGGATACCACAAAACAGGATTCTTAATTTCGAACGGAAAATGAAGTTGGTTAATTCCATTTTTTAAATGAATAATAGTATCCCCTCCTTCATCCGGCATTAGATAATCGCTCAAATTGAAAACCAAATTCTGGTCCAGGTAACTTTCAATTTCTAAATGGAATTGTCCTTTTATTAAGGTGGACTCAATAGATTCAGTGGTTAATTTGTATGTATTAACTTTATATGAATCATAAAAATCAATTCTCGGTAAGCTTGTAAATCCAATTTGCGGAAATGGAGGGGTAAAATCCCAACCGAAATTTTGTTGAGGGTATCTTATAAATGGCGCATATTTTTCAGAGGAAGCTTGATTGTCGGCAGGATACGTGACCTTTTTTGTTTTACTTTTGCTAATAGCATTTGGTGTAAAGGGAACGTATAAAAAACTGAGTTTGTTTTTCCCGGAACGCAGCATTTTTTTAATATCAAAGGAATAGCTGACAAATGTGTTTTCTGTTTGTCCTAATTTTTTTCCATTTAATGATACGCTGCAAAATCCGCTATTGTCGGTGATGATTAATTGCGGGTGTTGTTTGGATAATACGTTTTTGGGAAGTTCGAATTCACAATACAATTCCCAGGAATTGTTCGTGATTAACCGATAAAACTCATTGGAAAAAATACTTTGTTTGTTGGATGCAGATTGCAGGGCCTGGTAAATTTCTTTAACCAACTGATCCGGTTTCGAAATGACAATAGTTGATTTAAGTGCCTTCGATTTTAAATGCCATTTGGAAATAAGTTCCATGCTATTGCCATGAACAGATACAGAGGCATGGACGTTAAAAGTCTGAACAAGCAATGCAAGAAATAGTATGAAGTATTTTTTCATGCCTGAAGTAGATGAATCATTTTTCGGATTTCGGAGGGACTGGATTCAACGAGAACAAATTCATCTTGTTCCTGCGTTTTTCCCATGGAGATATCCGGATTTTTGTATTTCATTTTGGAATAACTGCTGGATGATGCTGAACTGTGAAATTCGTGAATTCCCGTTTGCATAAGCCATTGAATGTTTTCAGAATGAACTCCACTTCCAGCCATTATACTTATTCTTCCGTCTGATTGTTGATGAAGTTTTTTAATGATTTCTCTTCCTTCAAAAGCCGTGTTTTTACCTCCGGAACTTAATACTCTTTTAATTCCAATGGAAATAAGTTCCTCCAATGCAACAAATAAATCTGAACTCATGTCGAACGCCCGGTGAACCGTTACATCCATGGTTCCTGCAACATGGATCAATTCACGCATTCGATCCAGATCAAAATGACCTTGTTCATTCAAAATGCCAAATACCACACCTTTTACTCCTTCTTCGCGACAAATCTCTATGTCGTTTTTCATAACCTGAAATTCCGATTCTGAATAAAGAAAATCTCCGCCCCGGGGACGAATAATTGGATATACTTCAATTTTTTCATGAAGTGCAGAACGGAGGAGTCCCAACGAGGGTGTAGTTCCGCCTTCTTTGCGTCCACTGCATAATTCCACCCTGTGCGCACCTGATTCCGCCGCAATCTTCACTGACTCCAGTGAATAGCAACATATTTCCAATATCTTATTCATTGCTCTAAAATAGAGATTTTGCTTTTTAAGGCATGATTTATGCCCCGCTTTAATTATATTTGGTTAAAATAACTTGCCTTGAAATTAACATATCTAAACCGATTTTGCTGTGTGATAGCATTTTTTCTGTTCATACTGAATGGAAATGCACAGGATAAAATTGTAAAAAGTGTAAATCCATTTATTGGTACAGGTGGACATGGCCACACATTTCCCGGTGCTACGATGCCATTTGGAATGGTGCAATTAAGTCCCGATACACGCATTGACGGAAGTTGGGATGGTTGTAGCGGGTATCATTATTCCGATTCTTTAATCTATGGATTTTCACATACCCACTTAAGTGGAACCGGTGTATCGGACTACGGTGATTTAGCATTTCTTCCACTTGCGGATTTCACAATGGCGGAAGGTGAATTACACTATGAAAAATTTGCCAAATCGTTTTCACATAGTGATGAAGTCGCAGAGCCGGGATATTATCGGGTAAAAACAAAAGATCAAATCATTTCTGAATTTACCGTAACTGAACGAAGCGGATTTCATAAATATACATTTCCGAAAAAATCCAGACCGCATCTCCTTATTCAGGTAGATCACCGGGATCAGACGCTGGAATCGAAACTGGAAATGGTGGATGATCATACCATTATCGGATTTCGCAGAAGTTCGGCCTGGGCAAAAGATCAGCATGTTTATTTTTATATTCAGTTTTCCGAAAAGTGTAAGCTTGTAAAAACGCAAGCATCATTTCAATCAGGATCAAAACATGATGCTTCCTGGGTTTTGTTTTTTCCGGAGATGAAAAAGAAAAAAACGCTATTGGTAAAAATTGGTTGGTCGCAAGTTGAAGTGGGCGGAGCAAAAAATAATTTGTTGACCGAAAATCCTAACTGGAATTTTGAAGAAGTGCGTGCACAGGCTTCCGAAAGCTGGAATAAGGAATTGTCGAAAATTACCGTTAAAGGCGGAAGTGCCGATTTACGCACAGTTTTTTATACGGCTTTATATCACACCATGGTGCAACCTAATATTGCCAGTGATGCAGACGGAAAATACCGTGGCATGGATGGAAAAATTCACACGGCAGAAGGTTTTACTTATTATACTGTTTTTTCATTGTGGGACACCTTTCGTGCGGCACATCCGCTGTATGCCATTATCGATCGTAAACGCAGTACTGATTTTATTAAAACCTTTTTACAGCATTATCGGGAAGGCGGACGATTACCGGTGTGGGAATTGTCGTCGAACGAAACGGACTGCATGATTGGTTATCACTCCGTGAGTGTAATCACCGATGCCTATATGAAAGGATTGTCGGATTTTGACGTGGAGTACGCATTTAAGGCCATGGTCGCCAGTTCTTCTTATCCGAAATTTGGTATGCCTGCTTATAGTGAACAATTTTATCTGAATGTAGATGATGAGCATGAGTCGGTTTCTAAAACGCTGGAATATGCTTATGATGATTGGTGCATTGCCACCATGGCAAAAAAATTAGGTAAAGGAAAATTTGAAGACTTATACATGCGAAGAGCACAGTCGTGGAAAAATCTTTATGACGCCAAATCCGGATTTATGCGTGCACGTAAAAATGGAGCATGGATTGTTCCCTTTGATCCGAGTGAAGTCAACAACTATTACACCGAGGCAAATTCCTGGCAGTATTCATTTTTTGTACCACAGGATATTTCAGGCATGATAAAATTCAGTGGTGGTGCAGAACAGTTTGAACAGCGACTGGATCAGTTATTTTCTGCAAGTTCTTCCACAACGGGAAGAGATCAGGCGGATATTACCGGTTTAATTGGACAATATGCACACGGAAATGAGCCGAGTCACCATATGGCATTTTTGTACAACTACATTGGTAAACCATCTAAAACACAAAAAATCATTTTACGCATTCTGCAGGAGTTTTATTCGAATCAACCCGATGGTTTAATCGGGAATGAAGATTGCGGACAAATGAGTGCCTGGTTTGTATTTAATGCCATGGGATTTTATCCCGTGAGTCCCGGTATTCCTTTTTATCAGGTAGGTACACCTTTATTCGAGGAGGTTTCCATTCACCATGAGGATGGTATTGTGTTTACCATTAAAGCAGAAGGCTTATCCGATAAAAATCGATTTGTGACTTCCGTAAATAACACGGGGAATTTTAAATTATCACATGCTGATATTACACTTGGGAAGACCATCGTATTTAAAATGGGGAACGAAACTGAATTGGAAAAAACAGATCAATTAGCATCGGACTACCTTTCAAAAGCAAAAAACACGGATGATTTTTTGAAATTTCGTTTTGTAACGGCTCCGGTTTTTTCCAGTGGAAAAGAAACATTTCGCGATTCAATGAAGGTAGAAATTCTACCGTTGAATCCGGATTATAAAATTTATTATACTACCGATGGATCCTTACCAACGCATTATTCAACGAAATATTCAGGTCCTTTTACCATTCATAAATCAAGTACAATAAAAGCGATTTGTTCTTTCAATGATGAATTAAACAGTTCATGTGCCACTGCGAATTATTTAAAAATTGATCATCATTGGCGTGTTGAAATAAAAGGAAAATACAATAGTCAATATTCAGCCGGTGGTCCCGAAGCATTGGTAGACGGACTGCGTGGCGATTTAAATTGGAGAAAAGGGAGATGGCAGGGATATCAGGGACAAGATTTTGATGTGATTGTGGATTTTAAAAATGATTTAACTATTCAACAACTTGCTGTTTCCTTTTTAGAAGACACGAGAAGTTGGATTTGGCTACCCAATTATGTGGAAGCTGAATATTCGAAAGACGGTGAACATTGGGTGAAATTTGGAAGATCAGAAAATGAATCCGTTTCACAACAAGATGTTGAGCGTTTAAAAGAATTCAGAATTCAAACGGAAAATCCGGTTAACTGCAGATTCATTAAACTTCATGCGCAAAATTTCGGGAAACTTCCCGACTGGCATCCGGGAAGAGGTGGTGATGCTTTTATTTTCTTAGATGAGATACTAGTGAAATAAAAAGGATTCCCTTTGGGAACCCTTATTCTTTTCGGTTTGTTCAGATTTGAGAGGGAGGATAAACAGTGAACAACACCTTTTTTTCATGATCTAAAATTTAGAGGAATAAGAATAAATAACAGATGCACCAAATTACTGTGCTCACTGCAGCAATGGTAAACAGGTGCGGTGAAGTGAAGTTGACATCTCTTTTCATTTTTCCATGGATTGCTGTTTTAATGTTCATATTTGCAGGTAGTGTTATTTCGTTTATTATTTATTAAAGGAAGAATAGAAAAGCCCTGCCGAAGCAGGGCCTCTCCCGAACCAAAAAAAGCACTGTTCATCGCGAGGAAATCTTATTAAAAACCTGCTTGAAAATGTTGATCAGTTGGATTGAATAAGTTTCAGTTTTAATATTCTTTCAACCAAAAACACCTTGAACCAGTGGTGAAGCAAAGAACTGATTACCTAATTTCAATTCCCGTGCTCAATTTGTAATGATTTCATTTCTAATGGTGTTTTAGAATTGGATAGGTCAATTTTGGTTCAAAGCGGGATAATTTTTCCCAATTCAGGAATGGACTCGCCCCGAAGGAGTGCTAAAAAATGCTACATCAAAAAAAAGCCATCCGTTGTGGATGGCTTATCATTTTATAATAAATATCAGGGATGAACGGTTTCTCTTCCGATACTTTCATAGTAGTATCCCAGTTTTTTCATTTGCGTTAAATCATAAAGATTTCTTCCGTCGAAAATTATTTTTGATTTTAAGGAGTTGCCGATTTTATTAAAATCAGGATTTCTGAATTCCGACCATTCAGTAGCAATCAATAAGGCATCTGCACCTTGTACCGCTTCGTATTCGTCTGTACAGAATTCGACATTAGTTCCGAATATTTTTTTCACATTTTCCATCGCCTCCGGATCAAATGCTTTCACTTTTGCACCTGCTGCAAGTAAATCGGTGATCATATATAAAGAAGGAGCTTCACGAATGTCATCGGTATCCGGTTTAAATGCCAGTCCCCACAATGCAAATGTTTTTCCGGAAAGATCTTTAAAATGAGCTTTCACTTTATCAGTTAAACGGATTTTCTGACGTTCATTAACATCCATTACCGCTTTAATAATTTTAAACTCGTAGCCGGCTTCCTTCCCGGATTTCGCTAATGCCTGAACATCTTTAGGGAAACAACTTCCTCCATATCCGATTCCCGGAAACAAAAAGCGTTTTCCGATGCGTGAGTCAGATCCGATACCAATACGAACCATATCCACATCTGCACCAACCATTTCACAGAAATTGGCAATTTCATTCATGAAGGTGATTTTCGTTGCAAGAAATGAATTTGCTGCATACTTGGTTAATTCAGCAGATTTCTCATCCATAAAAATGATGGGATTTCCGGAACGTACAAATGGTTTATAGAGTTCTTCCATCAAATTTTTTGCGCGGGCAGAACTTGTTCCTACAACTACACGATCAGGTTTTAAAAAATCATCTACTGCAAATCCCTCACGTAAAAATTCAGGATTGGAAACAATATCAAAATCCACCATCGCATGTTTTACTACGGCTTCTTTTACTTTTTCTGCTGTACCAACGGGAACTGTACTTTTATCTACAATCACTTTATAATCCTTGATCATTTTCCCCAGTTGATCAGCAACACCAAGTACATAGGATAAGTCTGCAGATCCATCTTCACCCGGAGGGGTGGGAAGGGCGAGGAAAATAATTTGTGCAGGATGAATCGCTTCTTCCAGATTTGTAGTGAATTTTAAACGACCGGCTTTAATGTTGCGCTCAAATAATACATCGAGGTGTGGTTCGTAAATGGGGACAACTCCATTGCGCATTTTTTCCACTTTGTCTTTGTCGATGTCAACACAAATCACATCGTTTCCGGTTTCAGCAAAACAGGTTCCTGTAACTAATCCTACATATCCTGTTCCTACTACTGCAATTTTCATATTCTGATTTTTAGTGTATCAATTTTTTAACCGATAAATTCCAATACCGATGTGGTAATGAGTTTTAATTGTTCTTCGTCCAGTTCCGTATGCATCGGTAGCGAAATAACACAATTACACAATTGTTCTGTGATTGGAAAATCTCCTTTTTTATAGCGGGGATCGGTATAGGCTTTTTGCATATGTAACGCAATTGGATAATAAATCATCGCTGGAACACCTTTTGAACTTAAGTGTTCTCTTAATGCATTACGGTCAACGCCTTCTCCTAATTGCAAAGTGTATTGGTGAAATACATGCGTTGAATTTTTCGCTCTTGCGGGAGTTTTAATTTTAGCATTTCCCGAAAACGCCTTGTCGTAATAGGATGCTGCCTTATTTCTCGCTTGCGCATATTCATCGAGGCGACGTAATTTTATGCGGAGAATCGCTGCCTGAATGCTATCCAGTCTCGAATTTACGCCAATAGAATCGTGAACGTATTGTACGCTTTGACCATGATTGGCAATCATTCTGATTTTTGCAGCCAGATCGTCGTCATTGGTAAAAATCGCTCCTCCATCGCCAAAACAGCCGAGGTTTTTCGAGGGGAAAAAGGATGTGCATCCGATGGTTCCAATGGTACCTGCTTTTTTTCTGCTACCGTTTGCAGAAATATATTCAGCTCCTATTGCTTGTGCAGTGTCTTCCACTACATATAAATTATTTTCCTGAGCAATCTTCATAATGGCATCCATGTCGGAACATTGTCCGAATAAATGCACTGGAACAATCGCTTTTGTTTTTGGTGTAATGGCTTTTTTTACTGCTTCCGGATCAATTTGAAATGTTTCAGGATTCACATCCACCAAAACCGGTGTAAGGCGTAATAAAGCGATGACTTCTGCAGTGGCAACATAGGTGAATGAGGCAGTGATCACTTCATCTCCGGGTTGCAGACCAAGCGCCATCATGGCAATTTGTAAGGCGTCGGTTCCATTAGCGCAGGGTATGACATGTTTTACCTGCAGGTATTGCTCCAGTTCCTTTTGAAATTCTTTGACTTCCGGACCATTGATATAGGCCGAAGAGCGAATCACATTCAGCACGGCATTGTCGATTTCATTCTGAACCTTTTCGTATTGCGAAATTAGGTCCACCATCTGTATCTTTTTCATGAAGCAAAATTAGCGTTGCGAATATAGCTAAAAATGAAACGAAAGCGCTGATTTCGAATTGGTCTCTGCCTAAAGATTTTTCATCGCAAAACATACCAAAAGGCGTGATTTTCCGTTACTTTTGCCTTATGCGCAGGATCTTATTCATTGTCTTTAGCTTTTTCGGGACTCAGTCGCTTATGGCTCAGGCCAGTATAAAGGATTCCTCGATTTTCTTAACGGAAATCAAGGTCAGCTTTGCAGCGCAGTCACCATTCGGTGATATGGCAGATCGTTTTGGACTGAATTCCAACATTGGTTTGGAGGTAATGCTTAAATCGGTATCCGGATTCACGTTTAGTGCACAGGGTAGTTTTTTATTTAGCAATAAACTCAAAGAAACAAGTATCCTCGATCCACTGCGTGATGCGGACGGCAACATCGTTGATCTCAATGGCGATTTTGCGAATGTGCTCACCATGGAGCGTGGTTATACCGTAACAGGAAAAATCGGGTATTTGTGGAATGTATTGGGACCCAATCCCAATTCCGGATTTTTGTTTCAGTTAGGTGGAGGAATTTTGCAGCATAAAATCAGAATTGAAGCCAACCGGAATTATTTACCGCAATTACAGGGAGATTATATCAAGGGTTACGACCGGCTTACCAATGGATTCACATTTCAGCAATTTATCGGTTACCAATATCTGAGTAATCGCCGGTTGATTAATTTTTATTTTGGCGTGGAAGCATTTGAAGCTTTAACCCGCAATAGAAGGGTATGGAATTTCGATCAGGTGGCGGCAGATAATTCATTGCGGACAGATATTTTATTAGGACTTCGTGCAGGGTGGATATTACCCTTATATCCTCGTCCCCCCAAAGCCATTTATTTCGATTAAGACAGGTTGCAATGAAAATTCTTTACCTGCTTAGCATTTATTTTTACCGGCTCATCATACGAATTTTGTCCCCATTCCACAGCAAGGCGGCATTGTGGATTCATGGTCGCAAATCCTGGCGTGGACGATTAGAAAAAATTCCTTTTTCGGAACACCGCATTTTATTTCATTGCGCATCACTGGGTGAATTTGAAATGATTCGTCCCATTATTGAGTGGATGAAAATCAACAAACCGGATTATCAGATTTTGATTAGTTTTTTCTCTCCATCGGGTTATGAAGTCAGAAAACACTATGATAAAGCAGATGCTGTTTTTTATCTTCCTTCGGATACACCCAAAAATGCAAAGGATTTTGCCCGGATTTTAAGACCCGAAATGGTTGTTTTTGCTAAATATGAATTCTGGCATTTTCATTTAAATGCATTAAAAGCTTCCGGTGCAAAATTATTCGCGGTATCGGCAGTTTTCAGAACGAATCATCGTTTTTTTAAGTGGTATGGTTCGATGTTTAGAAACGACCTTAGATTATTTGATTCTATTTTTGTTCAGGATACTCCATCACAGCATTTATTGAAATCGATCGGAATCGAATCGGTGCTTGCAGGCGACACTCGTTTTGATCGCGTTTATGCCAATGCCGAAACATCGAAACCAATTGTTCCCATTGAAAACTGGATTAATCACCGTCGCGTTATTGTTGCGGGAAGTTCCTGGCCCCAGGAGGAACAACGAATGGTGGAAGCAATGAAACAAATCGATAATGAAAACCTGTGCTGGATTATTGTTCCGCATGATGTTTCAGAAGCGCACATTTCCGAATTGCAGGCTTCCATTCCGGTAAGCAGTGTACGTTTTACCCGATGGAAAAATGAAAACACCGCGGTGATGATTATTGATAATGTGGGAATGTTAATGTCGGTATACCGTTACGCACATTTGGCCATTGTAGGCGGAGGATTCAGCGGGAAACTGCATAATATTCTGGAACCAGCCGCATTTGGTATTCCGGTTTTATTTGGACCCAAACACGATCGTTTTCGCGAAGCGGATGAAATGATTAAGGCCGGAGCGGCATACGAGTTTGATGGAGATTTGAAGGAGCAATTAAGTCGTTTTATTTCCGATGAAACCTTATTGGAGCAAAGCGGAAGAGCGGCTAAGGAATTTGTTATGCAGCATTTGGGTGCAACAGATCGGGTAGTGAATGGAATTTTCGGTTAATTTTGAGTTGCATTAAAAAGAAATAAAAATGATTGTTGTAACGGGAGCTGCCGGATTTATTGGTTCGGTTTTAATCGGGAAATTAAATGCTGAGGGCTACAAAGATGTTGTGGCAGTGGATGATTTTTCGAATGAAGAAAAAAATAAAAACCTGGCAGGTAAATCCATTTCTTCCAGCGTTCATCGTCAGGATTTTTTCTCCTGGATCGATGAGCATCACCGGGAGATTGAATTTATTTTTCACATTGGAGCCCGCACCGATACAACGGAATTCAACAAAGCAATTTTCGATGAATTGAATGTGAATTATTCAAAGTCGGTATGGAATAAATGTGTTGAATACGGAATTGCATTAGTCTACGCTTCTTCGGCCGCTACTTACGGATTAGGTGAATATGGTTATAAGGATGAGCATGATTTGTGTTTTAAATTAAAACCATTAAATCCGTATGGTGATTCAAAAAATGATTTTGATAAGTGGGCATTGCTGCAAGAGAAAAAACCATATTTCTGGGCGGGACTCAAATTTTTTAATGTGTACGGACCCAATGAATTTCATAAGGGAAGAATGGCTTCTGTAATTTTTCATTCGTTCAAGCAAATTTCCGCCAGTGGTAAAATGAAATTATTCCGTTCGCATAATCCTGAATTTAAAGATGGCGAACAATTGCGCGATTTTATTTATGTAAAAGATCTGGTAAATGTTTGTTTGTTTTTGATGCATCATCGCAAGGATAGTGGAATTTATAACTTAGGTTCCGGTAAAGCACGCACATTTTTGGATCTTACAAAAAACACATTCAGAGCAATGGGACGCGAACCGCAAATAGAATTTGTAGATACTCCGGCTGATATTCGCGATAAATACCAATACTTCACCGAAGCAGATATGTCCAAATTAAAATCAATTGGATATTCAACCCCGTTTCAATCCTTGGAAGAAGGTGTAGAAGATTACGTGAAAAATTATTTACTGACGGGTAATTATTATTAAGAATTAATTCCCTGATTGCCCTGCACTCCTCCTGAATGATAAACAACAATGGTGGAGCCTGCTTTAAATTTTCCTTCCTGAATCATTTGAATCAGGCCGTACATCATCTTGGCGGTGTAAACAAAATCCAGTTGTATTCCTGTTTCCATCAAAAAGGAATTCATAAAAGCTAATAACTCTTTATTATAACGGGCAAATCCTCCGAAATGAAAACGTGTTTCCAGTTGAACCTGTTGCATGATATCACTTGCCCATTCTTTGTCCATTAAGGTCCATGCTAATTTTTTTTCAATCTCATCCCTTAAATATTCGCCGCCCTTTACAGCCGGAAAGCCAATGATGGTTTGATGATCCTTCAACGCCATGCTGAGTCCGGTTATAGTGGTCCCGGAACCAACAGCAACACAGAAATAATCGAAATCCATTTCTATTTCCTGAATGATTTCTCCGCAACCGTTAATGCCATAATAATTTGCTCCTCCTTCCGGAAAGATATATATATCTCCAAAGCGATCATGCAGCGATTCCAAATAATACATTTCCTCTTTCAAGTCATAATCACTTCGTGAAACGGGAACAATGTTCATTCCGTTTTGAATGGCATGATGTAATGTAGGATTGTTTAAATCCGCTTCCTCTCCTCGAATGATTCCTATCGATGGAATTCCTGCTAAATCGCAGGCTTTTGCGGTGGCCGCGATGTGATTGCTGAATGGTCCGCCAAACGTCAGGATTTTTTCTTTTTTCAATACCTGTGCCTGGGCGAGATTGTATTTAAGTTTTCTAAACTTATTTCCTGCTATTTCCGGATGAATTAAATCATCCCGTTTTATAAATACACGGATATTTGTATTTTTCAACACAGAAAGATTTAACGCCGTTAAAGGCGTAGGCAATTGAAGAGATGCGTAAAGTCGATCTGTTTGCATATTCAAAAATAACACAATGAAATACATTCCCCGTTTACTCCGCAGAATTTTTTATGTTCTGTTTTGGGCAGTTTGGTTATTGGTGTTATTACCCTATTTTTTTCCGCTGCATTTTCCATTGCAGAATTTCAACCAGCTTCCATTTAAAGAAAGTCGCTATTTGAATTACCATCACACACAAGTGCATTATCGGATTTTCCCTGCTAAGGCGGATACAACGTTGAGCCCTGTTTTTCTTATCCATGGATTTTCCGGATCAACAGCAAGCTGGCGGTATGTCATTCCGGAATTAAACCAATCGGGCAGATCGGTTGTCGCCATCGATTTACCACCGTTTGGATATTCCGATAAACGCGTTTCTGCCAATCTTGCTGATTCGGCATGGGTGAATATGATAAGGGATGTAATGGATACATCACAACGTGAATTGAATTTAAAGGAGAACCAGAAGTGGATTATTGCAGGGCATAGCATGGGGGGAATGGTTATTGGTGCATTCGCTTCGGCCTATCCGGAAAAGGTGAAAGGAATGATCTATGTGGATGGGACTTCACCTGAAAGCGACGGAATAAAAAATAATTCCATGCTGCTTACCAGTGCATATCTCAGGTTAGGATTTCTTCATCGCTGGGCCGATGTGATGATGGAAAAAGTGATTTTCTCTGAAAAGCGTTTTAACGAATTATTATCCTCGGCTTATCTCCGGGAAGTGAGTGAAGAAGAAGTAAAAATATATATGGATCCTTTTCATTTTAGAGGAAGTGCTTCGGCGGTATTGCGGTTTGCATCACAAAGTGGATATGCAAAAGTGGATTGGAAGATATTGGAAACAATTCCCAAATGTTTGGTATGGGGAAGGGAAGATCAGTGGATTCCCGTTTCAGGTGCTGAAAAATTTTTAAACGATCACCTGGGTATTATTGGGAGGTTTATAGAGGGGGCAGGACATTGTCCGATGGAAACCCATCCTGAACAATTCAATCAAATGCTTCTGAATGATTTTATTCCCATTCTTGATCCGGCGGGGGATTGATTTTTTTACGATATTGTATTTCTAATCCAAAACCAGAATATGAGAATTCTATTTTTCATCCTGTTTGTCGTAAGTACTCAAATCGGATTTTCACAGTCCAACAAAGAAAAAGCGAAACTAAAAGCGCAAGATGCAATTCGCTTGGTAGATAATGGACAGTTTGCCCTTGGGATTAAAATGCTGGAAGAAGCCATGAAGCTGGATCCGGATAATATCGATTATCCCTATGAAATAGCCTATGCCAAATATGCTTCCAAAGATTATGAAGGAGCGGTAAAAATATTGGAAAAGGTAAAAAAGAAAAAAGATGCTACGGACCAGTTTTACCAGTTACTTGGAAATTCATACGATATGCTCGGGAAAAGTGATAAAGCACTTAAAACCTATGCCGATGGTATGAAACGATTTCCAAAATCAGGGAAATTGTATTTGGAAACCGGAATCGTATATCTTAATCGCGAAGATTATGATAATGCCATTAAATCATTTGAAGATGGAGTAAAAACCGATCCGACCTATTCTTCAAACTATTATTGGTTAGCCAGAATGTTTCTGAATTCATCTGAAGAAGTATGGGGAATGATTTACGGGGAATTGTTTATAAATCTCGAACGCAATACTAAGCGGACAACCGATATTTCCAAATTGCTCTATAAAACCTATTTAGATAAAATTAAAATTGAAAACGATACTACCTATAAAATCGGATTTGGATCAAATATTACCATCAACATGGATCAACTAAAAGATCCAGACAATTTTAAATTGCCATTTCCAATGATGGTATATTCTCCTGTTATGTCCCTTGCCGTAGTTGGTGAAAAATCCATCGATATTCATTCTTTAGATCGCATCAGAAAACGATTCAATGAACTTTTTTATGAAATGGGACATGATAAAAATTATCCCAATGTGCTTTTCGATTATCAACGCGAAATGATACAGGCGGGTCATATGGAAGCGTATAATCATTGGTTATTACTAGCTGGAGATGAAGCCGGTTTTACAGAATGGAAAGATGCCAATCAGGCCAAATGGGGTAAATTTGTTGAGTGGTATAACAATAATAGTATTCCCATTAATGAGGACTACTACTTTTTGCGCAATAAATAATTTTCTACCTCTATCTTAATTCTACACCCAGCATCATGCGCCCGGTATTTTTTATTTTTTTAACGGTATTAATCGACAGTATTGGTATTGGAATTATTTTTCCGGTATCTGCTACCATAGTTTCAGAAGTTACCGGGCAACCCATCGAAAATGCTGCCACAGAAGGCGGAATGCTGATGTTTACCTATGCCCTGATGCAATTTATTTTTGCACCGGTGTTAGGCGGACTCAGCGATCGTTATGGTCGACGTCCCGTTTTATTGTTATCCTTGTTTGGGTTAGGACTCGATTATTTAATTCTGTTTTATGCACCTACCTATACCTGGTTAATTATCGGACGATTAATTGCCGGTATGTGCGGAGGTAGTTTTACAACTGCATTTGCCTATATAGCAGATATCACTCCCGCCGAAAAAAGAGCGCAATCTTTCGGAATTATGGGAGCAGCTTTTGGATTAGGGTTTATTATCGGACCATTTATTGGTGGATTATTTTCCGACATTTCATCGCGTGCACCGTTTATGGCCGCAGCAGTTTTATCGCTTTTAAATTTTCTGTACGGATTATTTATTTTACCTGAATCCCTTGTAAAAGAAAACCGAAGATCATTCGATATTAAACGTGCAAATCCATTTGGTGCATTTGTACATTTAAATAAAATGAAGTCAGTTCGTGTTTTGGTTTTGGTCATGTTTATGTTGTACCTGGCCGGACAAGTGATGCCTGTAATCTGGACCTTCTACACAAAATATTTATTTACCTGGACCGATAAACAAGTAGGGTATTCCCTCGCTTTTGTTGGATTAATGGTGGCAATTGTACAAGGAGGATTAATCCGGATAGCCCAGCAGAAATTGGGACAAATTCCGTCGGTATTAATTGGTTTCATTTTGTATTTCTCCGGCTTAATGCTCTTTGCGTTTGCCAATCAGGAATGGATGATGTACGCATTTACTGCGGTGTATGCGTTAGGGGGAATTGGTCCGCCAACCATCCAAAGTTTAATCAGTTCGCAAATTCCCGCCAATGAGCAAGGAGAAATTCAGGGAGTACTCACAAGCTTAACTTCATTGGCAACCATATTATCACCCTTGCTGATGTCGGGATTATTCACCGCTTTCACAGGTAAAGATGCTATTTATGAATTCCCCGGAGTTTCATTCTTTGCTTCAGCAATTATTATTTTGTTGGCCGGATTGATTTTTTTATCACAAATCGGAAGAATCAAGTCTTCTTCGCCCTCAAAATAATATTTTGCAATAATTCATGGATTGCCGTATAATATTCGGTTTCTATTCCTGTTTAACCTATTATCTTTGTTTTTGAAACAATAGAAGATTTGGTTCGTTATAAGAGCAAATATCTTCTATGAATTGACCCTTACGCTTTGTTTTACTGTTTTATCAGTAGGTATTGTTTCATGAAAAACTAAAGCGGGTATGATTCGTTTCCTGATTTTTTGTTTGGTTTTGCCTTTATCAGCATTTGCTGTAAAAAAGGAATCCGGTTTAATGCTATATGCGGGCGATCCGGTTACGGAAGTATTTACGTTACACCGTGAAAGCGTTTCGCAACTTTATGTTTTGCGATTACATGAAAGTGGTGCGGCAGAATTAAATAAATATACCGCCGGGAAAAGCCCAAAATTTAAACAAGTAAATGGGACTTATTCCAAGCGTAAACGCTCCATTCGTTTTTCCTGGAAGAATAATACCGAGTCGCGGTTGTTTCCTGCAAAATTTTATATCGGTAAACGCGGACTCTATTCCGATTTATATTCTGCCATTACAGATAAAGATCCTATGGTGATTAAAAATGAGGATTTCTCCTATAGAAAACCGGTTTTTATTCATCCTGAAAATGGAAAATTAATAGCTGATAAGGATTTTGTAAAAAGTTTAAATGCGAGAGATCTTTCTCTGGTCCTGACGGATGGGTTGGAAAGTGATGCAGAAAAGATCAGAGAGATTTCTCGCTTTATGGTAAATCAATTTCAATTTGCGGAGAGTGGGGGGCAGTCTCAATTTAAACTGGCTTTAAATCAAAACGATCCTAAATTGAATAGTGAAGGATTTGCAACAAGTTTAGTGGAGATGGGAACAGCTGCAGGTCTGGATGTGCGCAAGCGTGAATCGGAAATTTCCTATTCATTGGCCGAAATGTTGTGTGGAATAAAACATGTGCATTATTTTAATTCTGTAGTGGTTGATGGCGAAGAAAAAATTTTGGATCTCGCCTTTATCCGGAAGAGTGGAACGGATCTGAATTCGGTTTTTTATCTGAAAGATCCTTCTGTGGTGGAGAATCTCTTATTTCAGCAAGAGGTAAATAACCTACAGGTTGTTCCTGTTATTCAGTCCGCAGACCCTGCCTTTTCCAGAACAACGTTGAATCGTGCTGTTTTGAATGGAGATTCAAAAATACACTTTGCACCAATGGGGGAAGTTCGCGATGGATCTGAAATTTCGGTTTATTGGATGGATTTGTCGGCCATGGATATTGCAATTGGTAATGAGAAAGCCATAAAAGTCAATTCAAAACCAAAAGCATTTTTTACTTCTGCCATTACCGAAACACAGGAAATCGAAATTCCGCTCGATGGGAAAACGAATGGAGTGATGCTGGTTGAGTCGGAAGGAATACAATGGCATTATTTGGTGTTGAATGGCGATAAAAAAGATTTTTATTCGTTCCACTTCAATCGCGGATCAGGAATGAATCTGGTAAAAAATGCACGCGCTCTGGTTTCCGGAATTTTATTGGGAGATCTTGCTT
This sequence comes from Flavobacteriales bacterium, assembly GCA_019694795.1. Classification (NCBI taxonomy): domain Bacteria; kingdom Pseudomonadati; phylum Bacteroidota; class Flavobacteriia; order Flavobacteriales; species Flavobacteriales bacterium. Next base: position 29,865 of record JAIBBF010000004.1, read on the forward strand.
TGGTCAACCAGTTTATTGCTAATACCACGCATAGCAAACCCTACGTAATTACAAAACCGGCCATGGAAGAATTGAAAAATTCATTAAAAGGTTGGGAAGGAGAAATTGAAGGAATAGAACGTGTCGACCATCAACCGGATTTAATTCCCGAAGGCGAAGATCATGTTTATCGTGTGAAATTAAGAGGCGAGGTCGATTTGATTTATGCGGGTGACGGAGAATCGGGTTATAGTTTATTATCCATTCGTTCACCGATTATTAAATCTGATAAAAAGAAATAAAGATAACAAGCAACAGGAGGGGAGATCCGCGAGCGACCGGTTTTTGGAGGAGGTAGTCCGGTCCTATGCGGGTCTCTCTTGTTCTGTAATTAACTTCACGGCATACCAGCATAAATCGCTTTCATAGCCTCTGCTCATTAACCAGGCAACGACTTTTTTCTGACGGATGTAGATTTGTTCGCCTTTAACAGATTTCCATCGCTTTCTGCTTAATTCCAAAAGCGTTTTTTCGTATTCCTCTCCATCAATTTGCTGAATCGCTTTTTTGGTGCAGTATTCCGATATTTTTTTTGATTTGAGTCCCAGCAGAATTTTATTTTTCCCCCACTTTTTAATTCTGAATTTTCCGCTGACAAATGCCTCTGCAAAGCGTTCTTCGTTTAAATAGTTTTCATTGATTAATTGCGAAATGATTTGCTCAACATCTTGTTGATGCAGTCCATAATCGTATAATTTATCGCGGGTTTCCTGGTGACACCTTTCCTGGTAGGCGCAGTAATTCCTGATTCGGATAGCTGCTTGTTCGGGCGTGAGTCTGATTTTTTTCCGACCTTCTTCTTCGAACATGGAATCAGGAAATTTTTCTTTTATAATTTTCGATGTTCATGATTTCATCACACAAGAACATTTCATCATCATCGCTATTGCTCGATACAAAAATTAATCGCTTTCCACTGTGTTCACGAAGCAGATTCTTATACCATTCCTTGGCATTGCGGTCCAGATTTGTGCAAGGCTCATCCAATAATAAAAGTGGAGTGTCGGCTAAAATGGCCAATGCTAGCTTAACACGTTGACGCATCCCCGATGAATAATTTTTTAGTGCTTTATTTTTGATGTTGCTTAATTCCAGAAGCTCGATAAATGATTTTTTATCTATTCCCTTTTTCATGGGCTTTAAGCTACTCTGGAAAGCAAAGAGTTCTTCTGCCGTGTATTCATCGTATAATTCCAGGAAGGGAGAAGCGAAGGAGAGTTGCTTAAAAATGTTTTCGGATGGGATAATGGTGTTTTCCGATTCGTAAATGATTTTTCCTTCTGAGGGAATTAAAAATCCGGAAATAAGTTGTACAAAAGTTGATTTTCCGGATCCGTTTCCGCCAATGATTCCATAACATTTTTCATGTTGGAATGTCGTATCAACATTTCTGAAAATCCATTCTTTGTTGAATCTTCTTCCTATGTTTTCGAGTTGGATAGTCAAAATTCAGGGATTGCAATCAGGAAATTCCGCGCATAATTCCTTTTGTTGATGCCTTGATGAAATCAACAATCTGGTCTTTTTCCGGAGAGGCGGGTAATTCAAATTCCACAATTTTCAATGCCGAAGAAACATTGCTGTTCTGAACGTAAATCACACGGTATATATCTTCAATCAATGCAATCTGTGCATCAGAAAATCCTCTGCGGCGGAGTCCAACCGAATTTACACCAATGAAACTGATAGGTTCGCGTGCAGCTTTTACAAATGGAGGAACGTTTTTTCTCACCATAGTGCCACCTCCGATAAATGAATGAGCGCCTATGTGGATGAATTGTTGCACGGCAGCCATTCCTTCGATGATCGCGTAGTCGTCAACGGTAACGTGACCACTTAATCCGACACTGTTGGCAATAATGACGTGATTTCCTACGATGCAATCATGGGCCACATGAACGTAGGCCATCAATAAGCAATTCGATCCCACCACTGTTTTCATTTTGTCTTTCGTACCACGGTGGATGGTAACGTATTCGCGAATTACGGTGTTGTCGCCCACTTCGGTAGTGGTGTATTCGCCGGCGTATTTTAAATCTTGTGAGTCGGGACCAATAATCGCTCCCGGAAATATTTTCACGTTATTACCGATTCGCGATGCGGGGAAAATGACTACGTTCGGACCAATCCAGCAATTTTCTCCAATGATAACATCATCGTAAATGGTTGCAAATGGTTCTACAACGGTTCCCTTTCCGATTTTTGCGTTGGGATGAATATTGGGTCCTGGAGTACTCATAGATTTTTTTCTTTCACGATCTGAGCCATCATTTCTGCTTCACTGGCAACTTGTCCGTTTACATACGCAGTTCCCTGCATGTGCACAATTCCCCGGCGTATTGGGGTTAATAATTTTAAATCAAATACCACCGAATCTCCCGGAATTACTTTGCGTTTGAATTTTACGCTGTCGATTTTCATGAAATAGGTCAACCAGTTTTCCGGATCGGGTACGGTGCTCAATGCAAATATTCCTCCACACTGGGCCATTGCTTCAACTTGCAAAACACCCGGCATTACCGGATTTCCGGGGAAGTGTCCCTGAAAATAAGGTTCGTTTAACGTGACGTTTTTTACACCAACAATTCCGTCTTCCGACATCGACATGATTTTATCTACCAATAAAAACGGATAACGATGTGGCAGCATTTTGCTGATGTGGTTGATATCGAATAAAGGTTCTTTGGTTAAATCGAAATGCTTCACGATGCCCGATTTTTTTTCGGCACGCATGATGTCTTTAATGATTTTTCCGAATGAAACATTACCACTGTGTCCTGGACGAGCAGCGAGAATGTGTCCTTTAATCGGCTTTCCTACCAATGCAAGATCGCCAACGATATCCAGTAATTTATGTCGCGCCGGTTCGTTTTGGAATTTCATTTTGGTGTTGTTTAATACACCGATTCCTTTAATCTGAACCTGTAAATCTTCTTTGCCGAGTAATTGAGCTAGTTCTTTTAATTCTTTATCACTTACCTCTTCGCGTTCTACCAGTACGATGGCATTATCCGGATCACCACCTTTAATCAATCCTCTTCTTGCAAGCTGTTCTAATTCGCCAAGAAAAACAAAAGTGCGGCAGGAGGCAATTTGTTCTTTGAATTCGGCAATGTTGTACATGGTGGCATGTTGCGTACCAAGCACTGGTGAATTATAATCGACCATTACCGTTAAACGAAAATCATCGGCAGGCACAGCTAACATTTCAATACCTTTTTCAAGATCTTCCCAGGGTAAATTTTCTTTGAATTCGAAATAATCGCGCTCTGCGTTTTGCTCCTGGTATCCCACCGATTCAATAGCGTCGACAAAGGGACGAGAGGATCCGTCCATAATCGGAATTTCAGGTCCGTCGATTTGGATTAGTGCGTTATCGACTTGCATTCCGTATAGTGCAGCCAGTAAATGTTCGGTGGTGTGAACACGCACTCCGTTTTGTTCAAGTGTTGTTCCCCGTTCGGTTGAAATCACCAAATCAGCATCTGCTTTGATGATGGGTTTTCCATCTACATCGATGCGCTGAAATTTATATCCGTGATTTTCTGCAGCGGGCAAAATAGTAACATTCACTTTTGCACCAGTGTGAAGTCCGATTCCACTAAGCGATACCGAAGATTTAAGGGTGCGCTGTAATTCTTTCATTGATTGGGGTCTTGTTTGAGTGCTTTTAATTCCTTGGCTAAATTACTGATTTGTTCTTTCAATTGAGGGAGCGAACGGAAAAGGACATAGGACCGTTTATAGTCGCCAATGGAGAATGCCGGTGAGCCCTGTACGATGGAGTCCGGTGTGTCGATGTTCTGTCCGATCCCCGACTGCGCCGCGATTTTTACACCGTCGGCGATTTTGAGGTGACCAATAATTCCGACTTGTCCGCCGACCATCATATTTTTCCCCAGTTTGGTGCTTCCAGCAACACCGGTTTGAGCAGCGATCACTGTATTTTCACCAATATCCACATTGTGCGCTATCTGAATGAGATTATCAATTTTAACACCCTTGCGGATGTAGGTAGATCCCAATGTAGCACGGTCGATGGAAACATTCGATCCGATTTCTACCAGATCTTCCACCACAACATTCCCGATTTGCGGAACTTTTGCATAGTTGTTTTCACTGTTGGGTGCAAATCCAAATCCATCGGCTCCAATAACGGTCGAAGCGTGGACCGTAACCTGATTTCCGATTTTGCAATCGTGATAAATTTTTACTCCCGCGTAAATGGTGGTGTTATCACCAATGGTGACATTATCTCCCAGCCAACATTGCGGATAAATTTTAGTTCCTTTTCCGATTTTTACATTCTTACCCACATACGCAAATGCTCCAATGTAAACATCTTCACCAAGGGTGGCCGTTGGATCGATAAAAGAAGGTTGTTCAATCCCTTTTTTATCACCACGCACCTGATTGTAAACTTCAAGCAGTTTTGCAAAACAGGAATAGGGCTCATCTACGCGAATGAGGGTTAACTGCGAAGGCAATTCCTTCTCTGCGGTAAAATCGCGCGCTACAATGGCGATGCTTGCACCGGTGGTATAAATGTAATCGGTGTATTTCGGATTGGCCAGGAAGGTAAGGGTCCCGGGTTGGCCCTCCTCAATCTTGGAAAGATTGCTGACAGCCGCTGAGGGATCACCATCGATGGTTCCGTTTAGAATTCCTGCAATTTGCTGGGCGGTAAACTCCATACTATCGTCTTGAAAATGAGCATTAACCGAAAAATGATCGGCAACAGGAAGTAAAAATAGAAATTAAGACGATAGTTTACCTCAGGATTAACCCTTTTTTTCCTTTAAAAATCAGGGAATCCACTGACTGAAATTTTTCCAATAGGCTTCCCTTCCCCAGCATGAGCTGTAAAGTGACTGTGCAAAGGCTGAATTTTCGTGATGTTTTCGGATCACATTTACCCACTTCGATTTTTGATAATAAAAAGAATCTTCTGTTTCGCCACCTCTGTGATAGTGCTGAAAATACCACTTGTTTTTTTCGCAGCGCGCCAGCATAAACGCAGCAAATGCTTTTTCTTCTTTTTGTGGACTCAGCAAATAGTATAATTGAAAAAGCGAATCAGCTTCGCGGCAGGTGTAATAGTTGATGCCAAAGGAATTGTTTTCCATTAATTCATAATTCGACCAGCTCATTTTATTCATTATCCATGAATTTCCATAATAGGTGGTGTTAAAAGCATAGGCTGCTTTTCGTTTTAATGCTCTAAGAATTTTTGTACTGTCGGTCGAATGCATATCCTTTTCAATACGCAATAATTCGCGGGCGATTTTTGGTTTGCTGAGCGGATGTTTCAAATTTCTTGAACGATGCATGTCGCCCGGAACTACCCGAAAGGGATCGGAGGCTAAATAATAGCTGTAGTTTTCGTTTTTCCAATAAGGTTTTGGTATTTCTTTCCAGGTATTAAGGGCCGATTGGTATTTGCCATAGCGCATCATCAGGCTTCCCGTATAATCGAGCATGATCATTCGTTCAACCGGATTTCTTCTCACTTCTTCCAATAGAAAATTTAATCCTTTGTCGCTCGTATTCTTCGATTGCAATAACAATAACATGTTTTTGGCAGTTTCTTCAGTGCCTTCTGCCATTAAATATCTTTTTCCATAATCACCCCATGCAGGTGTCCATTCCGAAATCGGATAATAAAGTGAAAAATTGCATAACCTGTTAAGTGTTAATGCAGCATGCGCTTTCATTCCCTTGTGGTGAAATATGTAAAACTGCCAGGCCAGAATACGGTCTTTTATAAATGAACTCTGACCTAATTCCAAATGATGATTGATATAATCAATAATCATCACTGCTTTATTTAAACCCTCATTTGCACCGGCGTTTTTCGTTAGCGAGTTGGTCATCCACAAAGTAATTTGCATTTGCAAAAACAACGGATTATCGCTGTTGTTGGAATAGAATTGATTTTCTTCGAAGGTAAATTCTGTTTTTCCTGCTAAAGCTTCAGTGTGAATTAAGGCGAGTTTCCAGTAATCGGAAGAATTTTTTCGTTGAATTTTAATCAGCAGATTCAAAAATTGAGTTAATTCTTCACGAATTAATTTCTTCTCAAGTTCAGGATCTCCTTTTTTCTCTACGTAGTAGTAATTAGTCCGACTTTCCGATCCGAAGGAAGGGAAACCTGAAATTTTTTCCGTGAAAATCAAGTCCTCATATTTCGCAATTTCTCTGTAAAACAAAAACTCCGTCATGGGTGAGTGAATATCAAATGCGGCAATTTGTACCAGTAAATCGGTGCACAGGCGCGGACTTTTTGCTGCCATTAAACATCGGATATTAAATTTATCTACTGGATTGATGGTTTTTTGTAATAATTCCGAGAGTTCTTCCTGCGAAGATTTTTCTAATACAGCAATTCGTTTGTCGGCAGAATGCACAAATACTTCACTGAAAAGCAGATGAGCTTCTTCGGTTTTTCCAAGTGATAAATAATGACAAGCGCTATAATATTTAGCCCAATAATCGATAATACTTGTTGCCGTTTTTCCTTTAAAAAAATGCTCATAAATCATAATGGTTTTTTCAGGGTTGCCCATGTAAAAGGCTTCTTTTATGACCAGAAATGCATAGCGTTTTTTTAGATTCTCATCCGGCATAGCGTCCATCTGTACAATCCGCGGTAAATTTCCATTCGCTTCAAAATCATCTCGAATATCTTCTTCCCAGGGATCCATGTAAATGGAATAAATTACCTCGGTCGACTTCGCTGCGCGGAAATATTCAAGGTATTCGGGTCGTTGATTTAACCACTTTAAAAATGTATTGTCAGAATAACGTTGGTTGAATTCCGATTCCCGGTCGAAGGCAGAGGGATCACTCTGGTATATGATAAAATCGATGTCTTTTTTTTCAGCTCCTGATAATTTTTGCCACTCCTCAATATTCAGATTTCTGTCGTGTTCAATACCGAACGAGTTGCTCCGGTCCTGATAATATTCCGAAGTAAAACTTAGTCCGTAAAACTCTTTGTGGTAGGCATTAAACGGACTAAATAATCCAAACCGGTATTCTTCCAGCGTAGGCCACCATCCGCATGCCTGAACAAGGGAATGGAATAATACAAAATTACTGAATAAAAAGATTTTGAATTTCATGGAAATAGTGACTTGAATAATTTTTATAATTCATGGCTTGTAAATCGAAAAAAATCACCTGCGATTCCGGAAATTGCTTAGCGAGTTCAGCCGCAGCTTTTTTTAAGGTAGAAGGATTTACCGTTTCATAGCGAATGGTATTCCCAATTCTGTATTCGGGAATATGTTCATTGCCAAAATTGTTTTCAATTTTGTATTCGTTGGTATTAATTGGAACCAGGTTGCCATTGTTGATCATTTTCTCCATTTCTTCACCGCGGATTAATCCGAAAAATTCTTCCTGATCATATTCTACACCCTGACTATAGATCGGCAAGGCGATGTCGAGTGGAATGGGATATTCCTCATTGGTATTCAAATACAAACTCCCTTCTTCGTGATCGAGAATATGATTTTTGGTTCCGGATTTTCGCAGATCACTCATGTTGTAATACATCAGCACGCCTTTATCTACTGGAGGAATTCCGGATTTTTCGGGGTATTTATATTGGTAAAGGCGTATGGTGGAGCTGAGCTTTAGTCCGGGATTGAGTTTCCGTATTTCTTTTAGAAAATAGAAATATTTATCACGGGTTGAGTTGTTCCAGTCGCAATCGAATTGCAATTCACGCAGTGGACTTTGTGATTGCCGATGATGCATTCGGATGATTTTTGCATAGGTTTTTTCTGCGTATTCGCCCATCTTTTCCGCTTGCGTATTGTCAAGGGCATTGTTGTCGATATAAACAACCGGTACAATTTCGAGCGTGGAAGGGAATTTTTGAGATTGCCGTAAGCGTCCCGTCGGTTCCAGTTCCCGCCAGTAATAGGAGCTGTTGTCCAAATCGAAAAAGCGCACATAGAGTTTTTCTACCTGATTTTCTGCCAGCAGGATGGAGTCCTGTTCACTAAATTCAAAATTGGTTTTCCAATAATAAAAAGAGGGATGAATCTCACTTGTTTTTCCCTTGCAGGAATACAACATCAGAGAAATCAAAATCAGGCAGCTGTATTTCATGGACTAAAAATAATTCCGGCATTTAAAGGGGAGTTCTCCATTTGATTAAACGCAGTCATTCATCTAGTTTTCGTAAAGTAACCGTAGGGTATGCATTTACGTAGAAGGAGTATGACCTCTTTTTCCGTTTTTACCGAAAAACAATATTTCCGCCAGTGGTGGATTATTGGATTAATGACTTTTATCAACGCCTTATTCGCTTATGGAGCAGTATCCCAATTGATTTTTGATGTCCCTTTTGGAAATCATCCGATGAATGATACGGGACTCCTGGTTTTACTTATTTTCCTGGGTATTTTTAATTATTTCTTTTTTACGATGCGACTGGAAACAAAGGTAGATGCCGAAGGAATTTCTGTGAAGTACTTTCCTTTATTGATCAAACCTCGTTTCTATAGCTGGAAGGAAATAAAAACGATTGAAATAAGGCAATATCGTCCCCTTGCCGAATACGGAGGCTGGGGATTGAGGGGATGGCGAAAAAATCAGGCTTTAAATGTGAGTGGAAATATCGGAATCCAGCTTGTGTTTATAAATGAGCATAAGCTTTTAATCGGTACTCAAAAACCGGATGAACTCAGGGACGTTTTAATGGCGCTGAAAAAATAATCAGCGTACTACCGCCAATACATGTTTTTTAACCGGCTTGGCCAGGGCAGAAATATTGAGGTTGTCCGAAGATTCAGCAATATCGTTCAGTTGACCATTTTTAAACAGCAGGTAAATTTTATCGCTTTTGGGGTTGTAGGCGTTGTTGGTTATTGAGGACGAAACAACAAAATATCCGGCTTCCTGTTCACTAAAGTGAAATCGTTTCATCACCAGTGATTTTTGTTCCTGAATTTGCTCCTTACTAATGCTTGTTTTTTCCAACCGAATTCTGAATAATTTCCGATTGATAAAATCTGTACAGAGTTTTTTCAGAATACGGTCGTCGCAATGCATCCAGGCTTTAATAGCGCTCATGATGTCATAATCATCCAAACTGGCAAAGGTATCCAGCAAGTTTTGATCCATGTCGAAATCGATACGGTTAAAGCGGTTATAGAGGAAGGTTTCCAGTGCAGGTGAGCACCAGAGTTTTTTCTTTTTCATCGCCAGTTCTTTGGCGCGTTTAAGAATATTAATCAACATTAATTCCGCCGCCACAACGGTTTTATGCAGATAAACCTGCCAGTACATAAGGCGACGAGCAACGATAAATTTCTCAATGGAATAAATACCTTTTTCTTCCACCACAAGTTGATCTTTGTGTACGTCGAGCATTTTTATGATCCGTTCACTTCCAACCACTCCCTCTGAAACTCCGGTATAAAAACTATCGCGGTTTAAGTAATCGAGACGATCCATATCCAATTGCGAACTCACCAATTGGTGCAGGAATTTCTTTTTATAGGTGTTGTTGAATATTTTAATGGTAAGGTCCAGTTTGCCTTTGAATTCCACATTCAATCGTTCCATGAAGAGCAGTGATATTTCTTCATGATGTACTTCTTCTACAATGGTGTTTTCTAAAGCATGGGAGAATGGACCATGTCCTATATCATGCAATAAAATAGCTGCGGTTACCGCTTCTGCTTCTTCGTCGCTAATGCTGTTTCCCTTGGAACGTAAAGTTTCAATAGCCTGGGTCATGAGATGCATGGCACCCATTGCGTGGTGAAAACGGGTATGCAGTGCACCGGGATAAACCATGTGCGACATTCCCAATTGTTTTATCCGGCGCAAGCGCTGAAAGTAGGGGTGATCGATGATGTCCAGACACAAATCGTAAGGAATGGTAACAAAACCATAAACGGGATCGTTGAATATTTTTTTCTTGTTATGTGCCATAGCAAAAGGGAAAATCAAATATATACAGAATCACTCAACAATAAATCATCCGGAGATGCGTATTTGATAGTATATTTACCAATCGTAATCGGATAAAAATGGAAAAGGTCGAAATTTTATGGGCTGATGATGAAATTGACATGTTAAAGCCACATGTGATGTTTCTGGAACAAAAGGGCTATGCCGTCACTACGGTGAACAATGGGGCAGAGGCGGTGGAACAATCGCGCAAAAAGAATTTCGATATTATTTTCCTTGATGAAAACATGCCGGGTTTAACAGGATTGGAAACCCTTGAGCGAATTAAAGCGCTTCATCCGAATGTTCCCGTGGTAATGATCACCAAAAGTGAGGAGGAGTCCATTATGGAAAGTGCCATTGGTGGAAAAATATCCGATTACCTCATTAAACCGGTCAACCCGAATCAGATTTTATTATCCATCAAGAAAAATCTCGATTCGAAGCGTTTGGTGACAGAAAAAACCAGCATGAATTATCAGCAGGAGTTTCGCAATATCGGAATAGAATTGGGGAACCTGAAATCGGTGGATGAATGGAAAAGTATGTTTCGTCGTTTGGTGTATTGGGATCTTGAATTAGAAAAGGTAAGTGACCCCGGTTTACATCAGATTCTTCAAATGCAAAAAGTGGAAGCCAATAATTTGTTTTCACGTTTTGTGGCCGATCGCTATTTCGAATGGGTGAACGGGAAATCTTCCGATGTACCGTTAATGTCGCACAACCTGCTCAAGAAAAAATGTTTGTCCGACATCGAAAAAGAACCCGTATTCTTAATTGTTATTGATAATCTTCGTTTCGATCAGTGGAAAGCGATTCGTCCCTTTTTAATGGAGTTTTTCACCGAATCGGAAGAGGATTTGTATTTCTCTATTCTTCCAACGGCTACCCAATATGCACGTAATGCATTGTTCGCGGGATTAATGCCTTCTGAAATCCAGAAAAAATATCCGAGTATGTGGATGAACGATGATGATGAGGGTGGAAAAAATAATTTCGAAAAGGAATTTCTGGAAGGACAATTAAAAATGCTGGGGAAAAACGTTAAGTTTTCCTATAATAAAATCACTAACCTGAATGCAGGGAAAAAAGTGGTGGACCAATTCAATAATTTATTGGGGAATCAGCTCAATGTGGTGGTGTACAATTTCGTCGATATGCTTTCGCATGCAAGAACGGATATGGAAGTCATTCGTGAACTCGCCGATAACGAAATTTCCTATCGCTCCATTACCAGAAGCTGGTTCGAGCATTCTCCATTGTTCGAACTGATGCGAAAAATAGGGGAGAAAAAAATTAAAATGGTTATTACCACCGATCACGGTACGGTGCATGTACAGGAACCGAGCAAAATTGTTGGCGACCGCAACACGAATACCAACCTCCGTTATAAACAAGGCAAGAATTTAAATTATAATTCGAAAGACGTATTCGAAGTAAAAAATCCGGCGGATGCATTTTTGCCAAAACTGAATGTAAGTACCACTTATGTTTTCGCTAAAGAGTATAAGTTTTTCGTTTACCCGAATAACTACAATCACTTTGTGAATTTTTATCAGGGAACTTTCCAGCATGGCGGAATTTCATTGGAGGAAATGATAATCCCGTGTATTACATTGATTCCCAAATAGTTTTAGGGTTTGCATGGCTTGGTATTATGGATTAATTTAGCCTGACTATTTTTATCCCTAATGAAGTCGGTAGTTTTATTCTTTGCAGTTACGTTTTGCTCGCCATTGTTAGTTGCGCAAACGGGTCCCGGTGGTATCGGGAATACCAGCAGCAATGCACTCTGGTTGCGTGCGGATGCCGGAACCAGTACCACCACCAATGCAGCAGCAGTTAGTTCCTGGGGCGATGGTTCCGGGAACGCGAATGATGTATCTCAATCCACCGCTGCACAACAACCCACTTACCGGACCAATATCATGAATGGTTATCCTTCCATTCTGTTTGATAATAACAGCACCTCAGGCCAAAACGATTTTTTCTCCGGAGCCGATAACAGTACACTTGATAATACCAACGGGCTAACCATATTTACAGTTACTCGTCCGAATAGCAATTCCGGTAATGCGCGAAGCATTGTGGCAAAACGGACAAACGTTGGCGTGAATCAGGCCTACATGTTTTTCTATTATACCGGTAATTATATGTGGACCGATATTATCAGTAATGATAATCGCTTTTCCACTAATCCAACAGCCTTTACTTCCGGAAATAATTATTTGCACACGTTGTTGTACGACGGAACATTATCGGCACCCAATCGTTCGAAAGTCTATTTAGCTTCTTCCTTATTAGTTACCGCAACAGAATCCGGATCTACCATTCCCGATTATGCATCACCGCTAATTGTAGGAGCAACACACGTGGGTGATAATCGTGCATTCGACGGATACATATCTGAGATCATTATTTTTCGTGTGGCGCTTACCGAAACACAACGAATCATTGTAGATAATTACTTGTCGGCAAAATACAATATCGCTCTATCAGCAAATGATTATTACAGCATGGATACACCGGCTAATGGTAATTATGATCATGAAGTGGCGGGAATAGGCAGAAGATTACCTACTGAATATGTCGACGATGCACAGGGAACATCCTTCGTGCGCATTTCGAATCCTTCGGCATTGAGCAATAATGAGTATTTATTATGGGGACATGATAATGGTTCTATCGTAAATAACAATACCAGTGATGTAGACGGCACCATCATTCAATCGCGTTTAAACCGGATTTGGAGAGTGGATGAAACAGGTGATGTAGGAACTGTTACGCTTGCCTTTGATGTATCTACTTTTACTTCGGTGGTAGGTACTGACTTGCGTTTGTTGATCGACCGTGACGGAGATGGTTTTTTTGATAATGATATCACTCCACAAACGGGATCATTTTCCTCTGGTGTTGTAACATTCACCAATGTCGATTTTCAAGCGGGCGATCGTTTTACATTGGGTTCGGTTAATGCATTGCAAACTCCATTGCCTGTGGAAATGCTTTATTTCGATGTGGAACGTGAGAAAGAGTTTGTTCGTTTAAACTGGACCACTGCCTCCGAAACAAATAATGATTTTTTTGAGTTGCAAAAAAGTACTGATGCACAGCATTGGGAAGTTTTTGGACAAGTACCGGGATCCGGTCATTCCAATATCGTTCGCAATTATACATCACTGGATGTTCATCCTGCAGAAGGAATAAATTATTACCGTTTACGTCAGCAAGATTTCAATGGCGCATCTGAATTTTCACAGGTTCGTGCCATTCAATTTGAAAACGATACACAAGATGGCCTGCTTCTATATCCCAATCCGGGATCCGGCAATGTCACATTATGTGGCACCAATAATTCGGAAATCTCGGGAAGTTTAAATGTGTATACGGTAGATGGAAAATTAATTTATTCTACCAGTGCTAACAGAATAAACAAACTGGATATTACCATTTCCGAATGGGAATCCGGAACTTACCTTTTTATCTTTAGTCAGGATCAAAAGTCAAGTCAATTCCTCTTCATCAAAGAATAATTACTTAATGAGGCAGGGGATGAGTTTACCGGTGCTTCCATTGGTATAAGGAATTCCCGCCATCATACAAACAGTTGGAGCAATATCAGTGATCATTACCGACTCCATATGATCTCTCACTGCAATTTCCGAACCGTACCATAGGAGAGGAACATGGGTATCATAGGAATAAGGAGAACCATGCGTTGTTCCTTTCGGACCGTAATCTGCCCATGCCGGAAGCATATTGATGATCACATCTCCACTTCTTAATTCGTTAAAACCACATTGAATTAAACGTTTTATGCCAATGGTGTATTCCGTATAAAGCAGATTGTGCCGTGTTAATACATTGGCCACTCCGGGAATGGTTCTTAAAAATTCGGCGGCTTTAATTTCTATGGCTTCGCGTTCAATTTTATTTTTTTTCAGAAGTTCCAGATTAAAAAATACTTGTCCGTTGGCAATTGCTTTAACAAAGCGTTCCGATGGATCATTCAATGGAAATTCTTCCAGTAAATAATTATTTAATTCATTGGTCAGATTATTCAATGTTAAATATCCGGAAGGAATCTTATTATCTTTTAAATGATTCGGAACATCCACGGCTGCGTGATCGGCTGTGAGGAATAAAATAAAATTATCTTTTCCGATATTTTTTTCCAGATAACTGAGTATTTCAGCAATCTCCAGATCGAGACGCAAATAACAGTCTTCGGTTTCAATGCTTTTTGGTCCGAAATAATGTCCGATATAATCAGGAGAAGAAAAGCTGACACATAATAAATCGGTGACATCATCCTTGCCCAATTGTTCTCCTTCTATAGCGGCAAACATCATTTCTTTGGTGATTGTATTTCCAAATGGAGTTGTTTTAATGATGCCTTTATTTCCATTATAGGCTTTTAAAATTTCAGGTAGTTGATGAGGGAATACAGGTTTGGTTTCGCCATTTAAAATGCTTTCGTAATTGTTATCGTCGGGCAAACTTTCTATGTATTGCTCAATGGGAAGCAGGGTGGTCCAATTTTGAGACAAAAAATAATCGGTTCTCTTTTTATTATTGTAATCGCTCAGCCATTTTGGTAAGTCGTTTCTATAATAAGTACTGGTAATAAAATTTCCTGTTTCATCATCAAACCAATAAGCCGCATCAGCAGCATGTCCGGCCGGCAGAATAGCTCCGCGGTCTTTTAATGCAATTCCGATTACTTTCGATTTGCCTAAACTCGAAATTTTTAATTCATCGCCTATGGTGCTGCTTAGCATTCTGCGGGGCGACATTTGTCCGGCATTATTTTGGGTTCCAACTGAACTTACACTTTTATCTTCCGCACAATACACCATTCCGCCTTCATTCCTGTCGAACCAGTCATTGGCAATAATCCCATGAACTGCAGGTGTAGTTCCGGTATAAATTGAGGCATGTCCCGGTCCGGTATAGGTTGGAACGTAATTGTAATTGGTGTTTTTACAATTGGTGCCTTTGTTCATGAGTTTGACAAATCCATTGGCTGAATATTTCGATTGAAAGCGTTCAAGGTAGTCGTATCGCATTTGGTCTACCACAATTCCAACGATCAGTTTCGGTTGCTTTTTTTGTGCAAATGAAAATCCGCATAAAAGGGAAAGAAGAACAGAAAAATAAATTCTCATGGCGATTAATTGTATGGTGCAAATATCGTTAATTATTTGCTGGGGAGTGTTTTCTGACTGTTAAATCAGTTTTTGTTTTTAAGCTCGGCTCTTCGCTTTAGCAAGTTTTTGATAATTCCTCTTCTGATAAGAATTTCTGCCAGAATAAGATTGGGCACCCAGCTCATCCAGGAAACAATGATGTATTTATCTACGGGTTTCCAGCCAAAATGATAATGATTGATTACCAATAAATACAAACGAAGGGTAATGGCAGAAAAGGTGAGTGCATAGCTGCGGAGTAAAAATTCGCCATGCGCGAGGTAATCTTTTTTTATCACATAGTACCAGGCCATAGCCGTGAATATGATCCATAGGGGAGTGAGCATCATGAAACTCATTTGTGCGGGTGGACCTCCATTGGCATGAATTCCCATTACAAATCCACCCGGACCACTAAAAAAAAGGAGTACGATGATATAGATGTATCCCATCACTTTATGTGTACCGGGAAAGCGTGATAAAATAGTGGATGAAAACTGAGTTGCACCTGCGATTAATACCAATACACTGGTGAAAACATGAATATAGAAACCTGTTCTCCAATAGGAAATATGGTAAACATTCAATTTAGTTTTTAGAAATGGAATATCCGCATTTCGTTCCATGGAGAAATATGGAAGCGAAATCATAAACATTATCACACTAAATGTAATAATGGCAAGAATGATTACTGTTTTTGTCCCTATGCGAAGGTAATTTCTCACCAGTAACCGTATGGGTAAAATTCTGCAACACTTCCATCTTTCACCATTTCCATTCCCATATCTTCATCCATCGTAATTTTCAAATGGAATTGCGATTTTTTCAGGCGTTTGTGTTTGCTGAATTCTACGGTTATGGATCCATCCTCTTCCTGAATATAGCTGCCGGTTAAGTCAACAATTTCATATTCCGGATCATGATTCTCCATGTAGTAGGAACCGTGAAATGTAACCGTTGAGTTCGCTTTGATGCTTAATGTTCCGTTAATTTCTTCGAGGTGACCCGACCAGTCGCCTTTAAATCCTTCATTGATCGGTCGCTTCTCTGTGCGCTTAAGGGTAAACTCTTTAATACTGGCTTTATCCGGATTGTTCGGAATCCATTTTCCACTCAATGAAAAATCAGTTGTGTCGATGTCGAATTCAAATTTACCATCGAATTCATCATTCCCTGGTTCATTGAGCATAAAGTGATAGAGATTCCCTTTTTGCTCAATGCTCCCTTTGATGTTTCGCTTGTTACCACGAACAATATTAAATCCTGAAGCATTTTTACCCTGCGCATAATTGATTTGTAATATCAGGGTCGATTTACCAAAATCCCCAATATACATTCCGGTTAAACGCTCTGTATCGAAATAAGCCTTTTTTACATTTTCTTTTTTTTCTCCTTGGTTTGAGTCCGTTTCCGGATTATCGTTATTTCCTCCGCAGGAAAAAAGTAGGGAGAGGAGAACAGCAGGTAGAATAATATTCAGATTCTTTTTCATAGTCGTTTACTGGTTCTTAAAAATAGTAAAAAGAGCCAAAAAGAAAAAGCCCCGCACTTGCGGGGCTTTTTAAGTGTATGAAGTGATTTATTATTCGACAATAGTCATTTCTACGCGACGGTTTTTCTGACGTCCCTCTTCGGTGTCGTTTGGTGCAATCGGACGGTCCGGACCAAAATACTTCACATCGAAACGTGTGGCTTGAACTCCTTTTGAAACGAGGTATTTCTTCACCGCTTCTGCACGTTTCTTGGAAAGGTTGAGGTTTTTCTCGCGATTACCAACGTTGTCGGTATGACCTTCAATTTTCAATTTCCAACCCGGATATTTTTTCATCAGTGCTGCAAGCTCTTCTAACGATGGAAGCGATTCAGCTTTAATGATGTCTTTACCGGTAGCAAACTCCAGATTATCGAAGGCTTTTTTCACAACGGCAGCTTCTTCTGCAGTTAATTCAACCGGAGCAGCTTCCTGCGGGAACATAAAGTACTGACCCTTTTTATTGGCCACTTTACCACGGAGATTCGGACCTGTAATGTAAACTTCAGTAATCGTATCAACTGCAGTTCCCAATAAGCGGAATTTATAGGTTTTCTTATCGATGTCCTTCGTGAAATTGAATTTACCATCTTCCACATTTACTTCTTCCAACATGGCATTGGCAGAATTCAACATTTGAAGTTTTTTCTCCGGACAACCAAAGTTTCTGATCGGACCAGGAATCGCAACACATTTGTCGTCGATATCGCGTACACCATCACCATCGGTGTCGGGACAACCATTAAATTCAGTTAAACCTGGAGTGGTCGGACAATCATCTTTCGGATCAGGAATTCCATCACCATCGGTGTCAGGACAACCTTTGAATGCAAGAACCCCAGGAACCTCAGGACACTCATCTTCTTTATCGATGATTTTATCTCCGTCTTTATCCGGACATCCATTAAACTCGAGTGTACCTGCATCATCCGGACAGTTGTCTTTGCTATCGATGATTTTGTCGCCATCTCTATCCGGACATCCGTTGAATTCTGGTAATCCCGGTTCATCCGGACATGCATCTTTCGAATCTTGAATATGGTCACCATCACGGTCTGCACAACCAGCGAATTCCCATACACCTTTTTCACCTTCACATTTATCTTTTTTATCAGATACTTTATCTCCGTCTTTATCTTTTGGTTTTCCGTACGGAATAGGAATTTTCATCACCACGTGAAAGTCTGCTCCATAGGTATCTTTTTTACCATTTCCGTCTCCTTTGATGTATTGCATAATCGGAGCAAGGTTGGTAGTTCCAAACGTTAATGGTCCGAGACGTAAACCGGTACCAATTGCAAAATTCCCCATCATGTTATAACTCACCGGAACAAAAACACCGAACCAGCGATGATCGTAACGCGGAGTAATACTGAATGTGGTAATGTCGTGAACTTTGTTTTCGTTTTTCTTGAATTGGAATGCGAAATAAGTGGTGTGATTGATGTAGAAATCTTTCCAGATGTTATAATCGATTTGAGCAGAAATGGCTGTTGGAAGATTCATTGTAAATGTTTCTTTGCCATCAGATAATTGTCCAAACCGGTTAATCAAAGTATCATCGAATGATTGCACGGGAGGCAAGGAATCGAATTTCATTGCGCTAACATTCCACAGATTTGAGTTCGTTTGGAAGTCGTTCGACAATGTTCCTTTTTTGTATTTAATACCACCGAGGTCGATGATCGACAAACCGGCTCTCAATTTGTATTTATTCAGGTCTCTTCTTCCTAAATTGGTTTCTCCATCCATGTCGTATTTGTATTCGGCATGATTTGGTCTCCATTCGTAAACAGCACCTAAATCCAATCCAACAGAAAAATTCGATACCCATTTGTATTTTACTTTTTCTTGTTCAAATTCGAAATTGGTAGAGTGACCGTATCCAACTCTTCCGTTGCTGGTGATTTGAATGGTGTCTGAATTTAATGCCTGAAATGTTACATTATCCATGTACATATAAGCAGCACCTAATCCTTGCAATAATTTTACTCTACCTGCCACTTTCAGGAAATGTTCACCGTTATCGATGACTACTCTTCCGTAAGTAACACCATATTCTGCCCAACTCATCGCTTGTAAGGATAAATTATTGCTTGAGTGGAGTAAATTCCATAGAGAAGGATAATCAAGTCCGTTGTACGATAAACGCGCAAGTTCTTTACTTACTCCATCAATGTTCATCATTGTTCTGACTCTCCACGTAAATGCCAAAGCAGATTTTCTGTTGAGTTGAAACATGAAAGAGGGAAGCTGTATTTGCGTGCTGAAATAAACTGCTTTCGGAATATCGGTATAACGCTCGTTGAGATAATTTTGCTGAAATGCAGTGTCATTAAAATTGACCATATCAGGTTTAAACAGCGTTCCGTTATTGAGCAATGCTCCCGGTTTTAAACCGATGTAATTGTTGTAAGCAGATACATTGAATCCAAATAGAGAAACATCAGTTTTTAATCGGTTATCAATCACCGAGGCGGGCTGAAGATCTAAACCGGAAACACCGGCATAATTGGAGTTAGAAAATCCCAAAAAATCCTGTGCAATGGAAATCCCGGAACTCCCTAAAATCAATGCAAGGGCAAGTAATTTTTTCATAATCGCGTATTAGAGATGGAGCCAAAATAACAATAATCCTTCATTCACAAGGTGAAATTCCTTTGAACAGGAGTTATTTTTGGATTAAATCCTCAATAAAACAGTTGAATCTCTCAATTGAAAGAATAGCAAATTATCCTTCTGGAACCAGTTCCGGTTACAATTTCAAAGTTACCGTCGTTGTTAATGTCGCTCACTATGAACGAAGTAGTTCCTTTGAGTGGGAATTTAGGATGCATGGTTCCGTCGCCCATCAGCAAATAAATTTCACCGATTGCTTTCGAAATTAATCCCGTTCTCACCGAACCGTCGGGCATTTTAAAACTCATCAGTAACGGGTTCACTTCATCGGCAAATGAATAACGGCCCAATACTTTTCCATTCCATTCTACAAATTCTACTTTGTTGGAATCGAGCAGAATAATGTCTTCTTTTCCGTCTTCATTCAGGTCTTCGATGCGGAATAAGTGTTTTGGACTCCTCGCTGTACTTTTTGCTGTGTCTGCATTACCATTGAAGTACCTTCTGTAAATTTTTCCGGTCGAATCCGAATAAATGATA
Organism: Flavobacteriales bacterium; assembly: GCA_019694795.1. Taxonomy (NCBI): domain Bacteria; kingdom Pseudomonadati; phylum Bacteroidota; class Flavobacteriia; order Flavobacteriales; species Flavobacteriales bacterium. The sequence continues at coordinate 49,755 of JAIBBF010000004.1, forward strand.
CTCGTGCTTTCAATGGTAGAACCCTGACGAATCAATACTTGATTTTGAGAGAGATTTTCAAGGTCGAAATTTAAATTGTAACGCGTTTTCCCTTTGCGGTCAACAATATGTATGTCGCCGTGTATATCCGTAATAAAGAGATAATCTTTGTTTTCGCAGCGGAAAAATGCAGGTGCCTGGCGAATGGTGGATTGGGTTCCTTCAAATTCCCATCCGGTAATTATTTTTCCTTCCTTGTCCACATTCACAATCTTATTTCCAAGCGGAATAAGAATGCGGTAATTTTGATTGGATTCATAATCGAAAACGCCGATTTCTCCGCTTACGTCGCCATTAAGCCGAACAGGGAATCCGCTCATGTAATTGCCTTTTAAATCGATAAGGTGGAGTTGATTACTGGTACAGAATAGTAATTGTAATTTTCCATTACCGAAAAAGTCAATCTGACGAATATCTCCTCTGATTTTTTCTTCCAATGCTTTTTTCCAAAGGACTTCCCCTTTACTTGAAATCAGATAAATCGTGTAATTGTCGTCCTGAACAAATAAATCTTTTTGTCCACTCATGTGATCGCGAACCGGTACGGGACTACTGCTAACCGTTGTATCCAATGCAAGTTCCCATAATGATTTGGAATCCTGTTTACCGCCGGGATTAAATTTTAAAAACACATTGTTGTAAAACAAATGGTGATTGGCATTGCTTAACTGCCAGGCAAAGGCATCGAATTTTTTCATTAATCCTTCTTGTTCTGAAAAGGACAAGGCATGTTTCGGAGAAAGAATTGAACTTAAAATTTTTCCAATTCGTGAAGGATTTGCATATACAGTAATGTTGGCTTTATCAGATAAATTTTCTGATACAAAATTGTAATAAGTGATGTTTTTGGCCAGACTTTTTTCTGTAGAAATATCTTTCAGGTAACGTTGAATGGCCGGTAATGAATTGGCAAAAATCATGTAGTCTTCCACCCGCATGTACCAGGGACGATCAATGCCGGAAAATACATCACCAAGCAACATGGAAAATAAATCATCCGCATTCAATCTCCGCACTTCCATTCCTCCGTCCAATTGTGCCTTATTATTGCTGCTGTCGAGTTTAATACTTAATTCATTTAACTCTTCGAGCGGATCAGAAATCTCATTGATTTTTATAGCTAAAAATAAATCGCCCTGCAAGGAGTCGTTGTTATCCGTTCCATCCGAAAACAACACAATTTCATTCCCTACCCAGGAGAGAAGCTGACGTTTTAAATTCACATCGAAGTCGGAATTAAACTGATTAATTTCTTTTTGATGTTGATTTAAAGTGCCTTTAATTTTCAATCGGTTTTCGATGGCGGTATAAAAACTTTCTCCATCGTTAATTCCTAACCAAAGAAATCCCGCAGTGTTTTCGGGAAGTATTTTGGAGGATTGAAAATCTTGTGCTTGTTGATGCTCGAAGAGGGAGAGAAATCCGCCACTGGAATCGGCAAAGGTGAAACCATTAAGTGAAAATGTAGAAGAACTGAAATTGAGATCCAGCGCTGAGAATTTTCCATAAGGTTGTAGTTCCTGCCAGGAATTTTTTAAATCCGACGCCAGCCAGGAATTTACCAGCGAGGAGAAATTCTGATGGTGAATATAAAAATTGGCTTTGGCGGTTAAGTCGGATGTTTCTGCCACATTTTTCCAGCCATCTTCCATTTGAATTTTTTTACCGCTTTCAAGATGAGCCACTACTTCCTCAATCAAAGATCCGGAAGAAGCGATGCTGATAAAATCATCCTTTAACAAGAGGTGTAAAACTTCATTTCCGATTTTTATTTTCCGAATGGATTCTGCCTGAAATTTCCGCTCTTCTGTTACACTTTTTGTTCCTGTACACTGATCAATCAAATTCAGAATTTCTTCGTCGGACTTATTCCCTTTTCGGAGCGAAATTAAATAATCAGCTCCGGCGTTACCTGCGGGATGCAGCGAAATGATCAGTGATTTATCGGCAATCCATGAAGCAAATTCAGGATTATTTAAAAACAGTGAATCAATTTTTTTTCCGGTACTATGAATTTTTGTGAAAGGTTGAACTGCACGTAAATCATCCCACATTAAATTTCCTTCAACCAGCGATTTCCATAGTTCAAGCGGATGTTCACTCTGAATAATTACTGCAGCAGAGCAGGGCACAGCGTCCATCGGATCCGCCTTAGGGTGCGAAATCCGGTTAAATAAGCGGAAACCCAGCCATATCGTAACAATGGCGAGTAAGGATAAAAGTATGCTGTTTACTATTTTTCTGTTCATGAGAATAGGGGATGATCAAAAATAAAAGGCTATTCCCAATGGAATGGACGGAAAAGAAACGGAGTATAAACAAAATGATGTTAGCAGGAGACTTAAATATCGAGACTCAACTGCGGTGGTAATAAGGTGAAGCTTTTCCGGTGATGTATGCATGAGCCGAAACGCTCAATGGCTTTGCGGTGACTCGCCGTTGGGTATCCTTTATTTTGATTCCAGTGGTACAGCGGAAATTCTTCATGCAATTTTTCCATTAGCATATCCCGTTCTGTTTTAGCCAGAATGGAAGCGGCAGCAATGGATAAATATTTGGCATCTCCTCCAATAATGCAATGATGCTCAATTCCCGGATAGGGCGTAAATCGGTTTCCGTCGATCAGTAATAATTCAGGCTTTTGTTTTAATTGGTCAATGGCCTTGTGCATGGCCAGAAAAGAAGCTTTGAGAATATTAATCTGGTCGATTTCTTTCGGACTACAACTCCCAATGGCCCATGCCGTGGCTTTTTCCATGATTTCCCAACGAAGTTCCAGTCTGATTTTTTCATTCAGCTGTTTGGAGTCGTTCAATAATTTATGCTTGAATCCAGGAGGTAAAATCACAGCAGCAGCAACCACTGGTCCCGCAAGGCATCCTCTTCCTGCCTCGTCGCAACCTGCTTCAATTCGATCGTTGGTATAGTTCGATTTAAGCATGTAACACCTGTTCTATACTGTTCCACAATCCTTTTGCTGACGCATCCCAGGAATATTTTTTACTCTGTTCAAGTCCGCGGTCAATCAGCCTTCTTCTTAATTCGGAATCGGTCGACATCCGTATCATCGCTTCTGTAATGGCTTCAACCGAAAAGGGATCGCAATACAGTGCGGCATCTCCTCCGATTTCGGGTAAACAACTCGTGTTGGCGGCGATAACCGGAACACCACATTTCATACTTTCTGCCAATGGTAATCCGAAGCCTTCGAATACGCTGACAAAAACCATCGATCGCGCTGCCTGTAATGCACAATTTAAATCCTTTACAGGGAGATGTCCCGTAAAATGCACTTTGTCCTGATGCTTCATCTGGCTGAATGCTTCCGAAATTTCTTTGTTCCAAAAATATTTTTCTCCAACAATCACCAGGTGTTCTTCTCCTTTTTCGCTGCTGCAAAAGGCATCAAATGCCTTAAACAAACGGGCCAGATTTTTGCGTGGGTGAAGTGCTCCGATAAAAATAAAATAGGGGGCACCTCCGGTGATGGTATTTCGATAGCGGATAATTTCCGTTTCCGGAATGGCAGTTAGTGCTTCATTGATTCCATTGTACACCACATCAATTTTATCGGGAGCAATGTGATATTGTTCAATGATGTCCTTTTTCGAAAATTCACTCACCGTTACAATCCGCTTCGCCTTTCGTGCAAAACGGGGGAAATAGTGACGATAATACTTCCTCACCAGAAAACTCAGGTCCTTCGGATAATGCTCAAAATTGAGATCATGGATTACAGCTAGAGAAGGAACATGGCTTCGTAGGGACAGATATCCGTCGGGAGAAACAAATACATCCGCTTTATATTTCTTCAACGCAGAAGCTACCGACCATTCGAACCACCAATAGAAAAGGAAAGGGTGACGAGCAGGCGGACCAATCACCACCGGTGTGATGTTATCGGAAAAGATGAATTTTTTATCGTAGGCCCGGTCGAAAAGAAAAATAAACTCATGTTCCGGATGTGCAGTAGTGATTCTTCGCAGTGTTTCATAGGAATACCAGCCAAAACCCTCCATTTTTCCGGGGAGCAAAAAGCGGGCGTTAACTGCGATTCTCATTGGTGCGAAGATAAAGGAAATGATGGATTTAATATCAATTCCGCTTTAAGGCAATAAAAACCGCCTTTTTCCGTATTTTTGGCGCCTTAAATGCTATAACTAATGGATTCCTCTACCCCTAAAAGTAATTTTAGCTCTGATTCTTTGCTTATTCTGATCTGGAACTGGAGATGGAAAATTGCTATCGTTTGTGCTGCTACTGTTGTTGTTTCTTCGGTGGTTGCGCTGATGATCCGCGAAAAGTATAAATCCACCGCAGTGATCTTCCCGGCTAAATCCAATTCGGTGGTTACCGGTAAAATGTTAAACCCATCACAGGGTGTGCTTCAGTTTGGGGAAGAAGAGGAAGCAGAACAAATGCTTCAAATTTTAAATTCAGCCGAAATCCGCAACCGGATCATTACGAAGTACGATCTCATGAAGCATTATGATATCGATACAAGTTCCAAATACAAATACACAACACTGATCAAGGAATATGAAGAAAATGTAAAATGTTCGCGTACGCGTTACGGATCGGTTACCATTGATGTGCTCGATTATGACCCTGATACTGCTGCTCTAATTGCAAATGATATTGCCAGTTTGCTGGATTCTGCCAAAAATAAAATGCTTCACGAACGTGGTGGCGAGGCTTTTCGCATTATTGAGAAAGAATATCTGGCTTTAAAAGCAGATGTGGACCAACTCAATGATACCCTTACCAAATTAGGTGAAATGGGTGTTATCGGAAGTTCTGCGGGTGTTGCGGCATTGTATGAAGGACAAGCCAACGCTATCCAGTCGCGCAACGAAACAGCTGTGCGCAAAATGGAAGAACAAATTAACCTGAATAAAAAATACGGCGCTGCTTATTCGTCCTTCCTCGAACAACGGGAATTGAAAAATATGCGTCTCGATGAAATGGAAGGGACGTATCTCCAGGCGCGGACCGATGCATTTGCTACCATTTCTCACCACTTTGAATCGGAACCCGCTGCACCGGCAGAAAAAAAATCGTATCCCATTCGCTGGTTGATTGTTTTCATTTCTACGGTTTCATCGTTTTTCTTCATGGTGTTTTTTATAATCGCTATGGAGAAGCTGAAAGAAATTCGAGTGCAGGCAGCTGCGCGTAAGTGATTTATTTTGACGCTCCGTCTCCAGAATATATTGTTTTTTTCACTGAGTGCATTGTTCGTAGCAGCGCACCTGGTAATGACATATTCCGGTTTTCCATTTCTGGCTTTTCTTCCTTTTGGATTACTCGTTGCATTGCTGGCATTGTATCGCCTCGATGTTATTCTTGGAATGGTGGTGGCGTTTACACCGCTTTCAATAAATATCAATGAATTTGATATTGTCGATTTCGGACTTTACCTTCCAACCGAACCCTTGTTGTTTGGTGTTTTGATTTTGTTCGTCAGTAAACAAATTTTAGACGGTGGTTATCCTTTAAAACTTCTCACGCATCCCGTTTCGTTAATTGTTATTATTCATTTATGCTGGTTGTTTATTACGGCGGTCACCAGTGAAGATATCCTGGTCTCCATGAAATTTTTACTCATGCGACTTTGGTTTGTTGTGCCTTTGTTCTTTTTTGGATTAACCATTTTGTCTGATGAATCCACCATTAAAAAAATGTTGTGGTTATATATGATTTCATTGGTTGTTGTTGTGCTGTACACATTGGTCAATCACGCCATGCATGGTTTCGAAGAAAAACCCGCACACTGGGTGATGTCGCCATTTTACAAAGACCATACTTCCTATGGTGCATTAGTGGCCATGTATATTCCTGTAGCTGTCGGATTGTATTTTAATAAAAGTTACACGCCAATATTCCGCTCCATTATTTTGTTTTTGGCCTTAATACTTTTAGTTGGAGTTATTTTTAGTTACACCCGTGCCGCATGGGTGAGTTTAATCGGAGCCTTAGGATTATACTTTGTATTGTTGTTTAAAATTCGCTTTTCTACCATTGTGTTTACCATGGTTCTTGGTGCATTTGTATTTTTTGCGTTTTACGATCAAATCATGATGGATCTCGAACGTAACAAGGTGGAATCGTCGGATAGCATCGCTGAACACGCAACTTCCATTTCAAATATTTCTTCCGATGCATCCAATCTCGAACGGATAAACCGATGGAACTGCGCGATTCGTATGTGGCAGGAACGTCCGGTTTTTGGTTGGGGACCTGGCACCTATCAGTTTTATTATGCCTCCTTTCAGCATTCTTCCGAGCTCACCATTATCTCTACCAATTTTGGTGATTTAGGAAATGCACACAGCGAATATTTGGGTCCACTCGCGGAACAGGGATTTCTGGGAATGATCATTATGGTGGCATTTGTATTGGCCATTTTATTGACCGGAATTAATTTATATCAGCAGCTTCCCGAAGGAGAAACACGATTGCTGGTAGTGGTGATGTTACTCGGTTTAGTGACATATTTCATTCACGGAATTCTAAATAATTACCTCGATACCGATAAAGCATCCGTTCCGGTTTGGGGATTTAGTGCTGCCATTGTGGCGGTTGACATGAAACGGAGATTGCAGGGGAAATTAATTGATCCGGATCGACAATAAAGCAGTGTCGTCGGTAAATCCGCTTTTACCTCTGTAGCGGTCCACCTCATTATAAATATCCTCATTTAACTGCGCCACTTTTTGATGTGAACCATGTTTCTGAATCACTTTAGAAAAACGTTCCATTGAAAAAGCTTCGCCTTGTTCGTTTTCAATTTCAACTAATCCATCCGTATAACAAACAATAACCGATTTTGGCGTAATGAAAATTTCTTCATCCTCAATTTTCGGGAGATGATCAATCATACCTAAACCGGGACAACCCGCATTGAGGTATTTAATGTTTTTTCCGTCGAATAAAACAGGGGGATTATGTCCCGCATTGATGTATTTCAATTTGCGGCTGATCTGGTTATAGCGACCAATAAAAAACGTAATAAATTTTTCGCCTTTTGCACTGCGAACAACACTCGTGTTTAATTCTTCAATCAGTCGGTTTAAAGGGAAATCGGTGTATTTAATAATGGCGCGGAAATTGGCCTGGAAATTCGACATCAGCAAAGCAGCGCCAACACCTTTACCCGAAACATCGGCCATGCAAAACACGAATTCATCTTCATTTAATTTTATAAAATCATAATAATCGCCACCCACGGCCTGATGTGCGAAATATTTTGCTGATACATCCACAAAGTGATTGTGCGGTAAATCATCCGGCAATAGCATGGATTGCATTTGCGATGCCAATTCTAATTCCTTACGGATACGTGCCTGTTGAATGGCTTCTTTGGCCATGCGTTTGTTTTCGATGGCTACCACAATAATATTGGTCAGCGTTTGAACGAAAGGCATGTGCTTGATGGTAGGCGAAATTTTCAGTTCATCTTCATTCAAATCGCCAATCAGCAGATAGGCAAGTGGATTTGATTTATGAAAAACCGGAATTACCACATCAAAGGTATTGAGCGATTTTTTCGAAGAAGATTCAATTACGGTGATGTCTTTAATCTTCATCAGATCTTTGGTGACATCAATATCCTTTACCGATCCCTTTACGCCGTATTTCAACATCAGTTTCCATTCGCCATCCAACGTAAACAACATGGCTTTTTGAATTCCGAGTTGTTCGCGCAATACGTAATTGTAAATCGCCAGTAAATTTTCTACTGAACTGTTCGAATTAATGGCAGCAGTAATTTCAAGCAATTGACTTAGCTTGAAATCTTTCATATTTAATTTTTCCTGAAGCTTATTCAGCTTTAAACTGCCATCGCTCATGATTTATCCTTTCAGTTTTCCGATAACATCGGGGAGTTGACGTAATGCTGCTAATTCGCGGTATTTCGACCGGTGTTCACTCGCCGGACTACCAAAATAAGTTTTACCTGCTTCGGCATTGGACATTAATCCGGATTGTCCCAATACAACTGCACCTTCACCAATGGTGATGCCGGAAGGAACACCAACTTGTCCCCACAGCGTTACATTATTTTCAACGATCACACAACCTGCAATTCCCACCTGAGCGGCGAATAAACATTTTTTTCCAACAACGGTATCGTGACCAATATGTACGTGGTTATCAATTTTACTTCCTTCGCCAATAACCGTATCGCCGGTAACTCCCGAATCGATGGTGCTGGCTGCTCCGATTTCAACATCGTCTTCAATTACAACTCTGCCACAGGTATGCATTTTATCGAAACCACTTGCACGTTTTTTGTAATAGAAAGCATGTGCTCCAATTACGGCATTGGCATGAATAATTACATTTTTACCAATCACTGCATTATCATAAATAACAACTCCCGGGTAAATTACCGTGTTTTCTCCAATGGAAACATTATGTCCAATAGTAACATTCGGATAAATAATAGCCGATTCTGCAATGGAGGAATCGTGACATATTTCGAGATGTTGCGTAGTGGAGGGCGAATAATGTCGCGTAATGGTATTGAAATCACGAAAGGGATCATCGGATACTAACAGCGCTTTACCTGCGGGACAATCCACATCTTTATTGATGATTATTGTGGTGGCAGCAGACTGAAGTGCTTTATCGTAATATTTCGGATGATCTACAAAAACGATATCACCGGGAACGACTTTATGAATTTCGTTGATACCGGTAATAGAATGATTTTCATCTCCGATGAAACGAGCATTAATTAAAGCTGCAATTTCTTTAAGGGTGGTGCCTGGTTCTATGCGCATAGCCGTAAAATTGGGCTAATTTAACATAAATACACCACAGGGTGAAAGGATAATGAAGGAAAGGAAGGTTAAAAATGTTTAACGATCCCTCGAAAATTCTGTAGGTACATCGAAACAGATACCGGCACAAAAGCGGGGAAGTTCCTGATAGGGGAATTGCGTGCTTGGCTTAATCATATCGGAAATGCGGTATTGACAAAAAAGCAACATATGCCTGAAGCCCAGTCGAACTGTAGCACCATAATTCCATTTGTTGAGGTAGGGGAGGTCGCGATAATACGATTTTACCATCGATCCCCCTAATTGAGCATCAATCTTGTCTTTGGTCATATGCCGAGCAAAAAGCTGGTATTCCACATAGCCTGCCAAATCGATATAGCGACCCAATTGATTTCCTCTTTTCTTTTTCAGATTAAAACGGGTGTAGATTAAAAAATTAGCATCCACTTTTAAAAGTCGTTCACTTTTGTGATGTGAAATTCCTCCGAACGTTTTTTCATCATTTTGTTTGATGCTGTAGCTTTTAAAATTCAGGTTGAAATCATGTCCCATGGCAAATAGCGGACTAAACTGATGTTTGTGTCGCGCTCCTGTTTCGTAGTAAAATGATTTTGCCCAATTAACGGCAGAACCGGTAGAATCGGGAGCTCCAAATAATAATCCGAAGGAAGTAAATGTGGCGTTGTAGTATTTTTTATTGGGACCATATTCCTGTTCTTCGAAATCATTTTCCACATCCTGCTTTATAATCACATTTTGTGATTGAGCTGCATGAATGAAAAATAGAAATGCTATGGAAATAATTTTTTTCATAATCAGAAATTAATGGTTCTCATTTGTCCTTTATACCAAATGCGCACAATTTCGCCCTTATCGAAATCGGCTTTATAAAGCGTAAGCGGATTCATCTGATGCACCGAAATAACATAATAGGTTTTCAGATAGCCTTCTGTGTTTTGCACGGAATAAAATAAATAATCAGGGAATTTCGGATAGCAATATGCGCCTGAGGATGATGTTTCGCGATCGTCGATATGAAATTCCTTCCATTCGTCTTCCTGATTTTTTTTGCTGTTATTCTCGCCGTAAGGATAATAGTAATGAAGAAGTGGTTCTGCAAGTGTAAAGCTGGAACTGTCGATGATAACTTCAAATTTCAAATCGCTGCTCTGAATGTGGAATCGTTCAATTTCTAACTGTTCGGTGCTGTCGGTAAAATAATCAGCCTGAGGAACGCCATATCCGTGGGCATAATCGTAATAGGGGTAGAGATCGGCACTTTGTTCTATTTGCGATATGATTTCCATGTTTTTTGTTCCCGGATTCATTTGTAAAACACAAGCAGCAAATCCTGCCACCAAAGGGGATGCAAATGAAGTTCCTGTTTCTTCCATTAAACCACCATCCGAATCGCACATGGTATATCCATAGGCTGAAACATTCGGTTTAATTCGTTTGTCAGTAGAGGGTCCGTATGAACTCCAGGTAGCGTGTAGTCCGGTCCAGGGATTAATTGCGCCAACAGTAAGAACTGAATCTGCATCACCCGGTGATGCAACTATTTTCCATGCGCCGTCGCCTTCATTTCCTGCTGAGCTCACAACAATAATTCCTTTACGTGCAGCGATGGTGGCGGCTCTTGAAATTAATCCGGCTTTTCCGTTCATGTCGGCACGGAAATATCTGCTGGAGGTATAGCCTAAAGACGAATTAATCACCTGCGCTCCGTGTTGATCGGCCCACTCAATAGCGTGCAGCCAATTCTCTTCTTCGCGGAGTTTGTCTGACCAGGTCTTTTCGGTGCGGGCCAATAAAAATTCTGCCTCAGTTGCGAGACCGATAGGAATGGTGTCGGCCATCCCCGCAATGCAACTGGTTACCATCGTACCATGGTAGTGACCATGATAAACATCTTTTGTTTTTTTTACGAAATCATATGTTTCAACAATTTTGTTTTTGCGGAATAAATGATCGAGTCCATCCGTTTCTTTCATTCCCGAAAATCCTGCATCAATTACACAAATGCGAATTCCCTTTCCATCTATTCCGGCTTTTTTAAACGCTTCTGCATTCATGCGGGTTGTTTGTGCGCGAAGAAGATTGATTTCGCCGGGACTCAAATCCGACAAATCCAATGAGGTGGTGAATTGATCCAATTCTTCCACTTCCTCAACGGCAAGTACAAAGGGAAACTGTTTTATTTGTTCTATGCGTTCTGCGCTACTACTTACATAAAGCATATTGAACCATCTGCTCGCATAACCGGTAGAATCGCACAGGGAAGAAACCTGGGTAATGTAGCAGGGGTTGACAGGTAAATCAGAATAGCAATAAGGAGAAATACCGTGAATGGCTCTTCGCTGAAGTGCTTTTTCATCGAAGAATGAAATCGGATTAAAACCGGTGGAATCTTTATCGGAAAAATAAACGCGATATCGGTTTTGAGAAAAACCCTGCAACTGGAGCAATAGCAGGATTGCACTGAATAATTTCTTCATAGCTGTTTGGATAAAGCAAACATACGAAAGGAGCCTTAAAATAAAAAGGGATCCCGATGTGAGATCCCATTTCCATATGATATAAGCTTTAATTTTTCATTTTTATCAGCTTTTCACGGTTAACGATGGTAATTCTGCTGCCTTTGCTTTCAATGAGTTTTTCTTCTTTAAAATCCGAAAGAGTTCTGATTACGGTTTCAGAGGTCGTACCAACAATATTGGCAAGGTCATCCCTGGCAATAGCCATACTGAAATTTTCGTCTTTCTCCTTGTTCGAATAATGTTGTTCCAGCATGAGTAATGCTTCCGCAACACGTTTGCGAACAGAATTATAGGCCAGCTTAATGAGTCGTTCTTCTTTTTCACGGATGTTATCTGAAAGCATATGAATGAATTTCGCTGCTACTTCGCGGTTGGAATTTAAAAGAGCAAAGAAATCTTCTTTTGGAATAACACAAATTTCAGCATCCTCCAATGCAACGGCCGAATCATTATAGGGTTCGTCCTCCAACAATGAGAGGTAACCGAAAAAATCACCTTCATTATAAAGACCCGTAATGAATTCCTTTCCGTCTTCATTATTACGTGAAGCTTTTACTTTTCCTTTAGCAATAAAATAAATGCTGTTCGGATAAGCTCCTTCGCTGTAAATGGTTTCTTTTTTCTTGAACGATTTTATTTTACGGTTCTCCGATAATTTTTTTAAATCATCGAGACTTCTTGCTTCGGTATAGAATTTATCCAGACCCGGAATATCGCGCGAGAATGCATCTTTCAAACGTTCCGATTTTGTAAGGCGGGTTTCAACGGCCGTCAACAATTCCATATCATCAAATGGCTTGGTCAGATAATCATCTGCTCCCATACTCATCCCTTTGCGGTAATCTGATTTTTCTGCTTTGGCGGTAAGAAAAATAAAAGGAATAGAAGCTGTTTGCGTTTCCTTACCCAGCATGTGCAGCACACCATATCCATCCAGTTCAGGCATCATGATGTCGCAAATGATTAAATCGGGCGATTCGGATTGAGCCAGTTTAACACCTTCTTTTCCATTTGGAGCGGTGAGCACATTATACTTTGCCAGTTCCAGAATCTCAGCTGTATTTTCCCGCATTTCCGGATTGTCCTCAATAAGAAGTATTTTTTTCATGCTGTTATTGGGTTAATGGTAGTTCAATATAAAAAATAGTTCCTTTGTCCGCTTCGCTCTCAAATCGAATCGTTCCTTCCATTAATTCGATGTATTTTTTTACAATGTTCAGCCCCAGTCCCGTACCCTGAATGTTGGTTGCATTTTGAGCTCTGAAAAAACGCGTAAATAAATGCGGCTGGTCCTCTTTCGGAATTCCGATACCCTGATCTTTAACGCTTATCAGGATGGTTTTCGCTTTTATTTCGGAGTTGACAACAATTAATGCGTTTTCCGGCGAGTATTTAATGGCGTTCGAAACGAGGTTGATTAAAACATTACGAAACAATTGCTGGTCGAGAATAATTTCCGTGTATTCTTCTTCGTGATCGAAGCGGATGCTTTGACCCGTTTTTAAAATTGCTTTTAATTCATCGATGGTTTTTCCAATGAAAGGTTCCAATGGAAATTGCACCGGGTTATTGCGGATGATTCCTTCTTCCAGTTTATCCAGCGATAAAAAGTCATTGAGAATTTCAGTCAGATTAGTCACCGCCGAACGAATCCGGTCCACATGTTTATTCCTCTTTTCACTATCCTCCGGAGCCTCATAACGTGCAATCAGCGAAGCCGAAGATAAAATAGTTCCCAGCGGTGTTCTGAATTCATGCGATGCAGTGGTAACGAACCGCGATTTTAGAGTGTTGAGTTCTTTTTCTTTTTCAAGCGCTTTCATCACTTCTTTTTTCGATTCTGCCAAATCTTTAAATGCCTGGGCAAGTTCTTCGGTTCTTTCCTGAACTTTCGTTTCCAATTCAGCATTTAATTTCGATAAAGCCTCCGAGGTTTGCATGAGTCGTTCCGAAGCCATTTTTAACAGTGCTTCTCGCTGTTTGCGCTCGGTAATATCAATAATAAAGCACATTACAAAATTACCTTCAACTGTGCTGAAATGACTTAAACTGATTTCCACCGGGAATTCAACACCTTCTTTGGTGATGGCGAATAGATCCAATCCTTTCCCCATCGACTGGGAATGCGGCGCTTTGGTGTAGCCCTCGCGTTGACCAACATGTTTGGCATGAAAGCGCGTGGGGATTAATTTCTCGATATTTTGATGAAGTAATTCATTCCCGGTATAGCCAAACAATTGCTGAGCCTTGGGGTTTAGCATTACAATCTCGCCTCTATCACTCACAACCACAATGCCTTCCGTTGCATTCAGGAACAATGCGTCCAGCATTTCAATATCCTTTTCCATTAGGCTTCTGCGAGATTTTGGTGTTTTCATGACAAATATAATACCGTGCGCGACAAAATATTGAATCGGGTGATTAAAAAATATGACCAAGGTCAGTCTTTTTGTTTGACCACTGTCATTCTCATCTTCTTACGACTTAGCGTTATTTGTAGTGTAAATACATCGAAATACTGACCAAAAAACCTGAATTATGGAAAAGATGAAAACAGAAAAAGCGTATACCCTGCATGTGGAGCATTCTCAATGGCTCGAAAACTTGAAATTTTATGATGATGAAATCGGAATACTCCGTTCCAGAATCACCGAGGTGGCAGCAAAAAATACTTCACAGGAAGTAATGAAAGAAATTGAGCATTTTCAAAATCAGTTGATCATTCAGAAAAATGAAATTGACGAGTTGCGTCATGCGATTAAAGACCATGAAAACTACATCGAAAATGCCGTAGCTCAAAATCCGGCTGCTGATCATAAATACGTGAACGATCATGTCGTTGAACGCGATCGTATGGATAGCTTTGAGAAACTGTTTAAGGATATGAAAAGTGAATTGAATAAATTCCTTTCTAAGACAATGTAAACGTGTTTTTATAAATGGAAAAGTCGACTGAAAAGTCGACTTTTTTTTGTGCCTTGATTAACATTTAAATCGCAGAACTGAATATTTTTTGAGTCGGCTGATTCCGGTGTAAACGTGCATCCAATGCCATGCAAACATTCCTTAAAAAGGATTTACCCTTTTCCGTAATATGTAATTGAAAAGGCTCGAGAATTACCAATCCGTCCGCCACTGCCTCATTCATGCGTTCCAGTCCTTCGTATAACGACTGACATTGCTGATCTTCTTCTTTCCATGAAGTTTTGTAGGTACACATAATATTGAGAATGTGCTTACGAAGGATAAGATCCTCATGACTTAAAATATGTCCTTTAAAGAATGGGAATCTACCTTGTTGAACCGCTTCCTGGTACTCTTCTACGGTTTTAATATTCTGTACAAATCCAAACCAGGAATCACTGATGGAAGAAGTGCCTAAGCCAATGAGCAATTTACTTTGTGTTGTAGTATAGCCCATAAAATTGCGGTGTAAGCGGTCTTGTTGTTCTGCAATCAGCAATTCATCGCCTTGAAGTGCAAAATGGTCCATACCAATTTCAGTATAACCGGCGCCTTCTAAAAATTTTCTTCCCAAATCATATAATTCCAGTTTTGTCTCCATTTGGGGAAGATCCGCTTCGGAATATTTGCGTTGTCCGGGTTTAATCCATGGAACATGCGCATAGGCGTAAAATGCAATCCGGTCGGGATGTAAATCAATGACTTTTTTAACGGTGGCTTCAACACTTTCTTTGGTTTGAAAAGGTAAACCATAAATCAAATCATAATTCACGGAAGTGTATCCGATTTTTCTTGCCAATTCTGTGATGTCACGAACTTGTTCTTCACTTTGTTTTCTGTTGATCACATCCTGAACATGTGGATCGAAATCCTGAATTCCCAGTGATAAACGTCGAAATCCAATCGTATACAATTGTTCCAGATGTTCGCGTGTTGTATTTGCGGGATGTGCTTCGAAACTCAGCTGTGCATCTTTACAAAGTTTTCCGTTGGCAATGATGTTGCTGAGCAGATGTGATAAATTTTCAGCTGAAAAAAATGTGGGAGTCCCACCTCCTAAATGGATCTCGCAAATGTTCGGCTTATCGGGGAAAATAGAAAGGTACATCTCCCATTCTTTCAGTACAGCATCGATATATGGACGTTCAACTTTGTGATTAACCGTAATTCGTGTGTTGCAGCCGCAATAGGTGCAAAGACTTTCGCAGTAGGGGAGGTGAATATATAAGCTAATTCCATCGGTACGGTTTGCAATTTGGAAAGAGTTAATGACAGATTCTTTCCATTGTTGTTCAGACGGAGCCTTACTATCCCAATAAGGAACAGTGGGATAGCTGGTATAGCGTGGTGCCGGAACGTTGTACTTACGGATTAATTCGATGTTCATACAACAAATATCCGATCCTGCTTTCATTCAGGAAATGATGTTAATCAGTAGCCCGAAGTTTTTAATTGAATCATCATTGCAATGGATTGGGCTCGTTGTGAGGCGATTTCGGTGTTTGGCCCACTAAAATGCTCCTTTAGATTGCTTTGAAACAGTTCCAGCCATCGACTGAAATGTTCTGCTTTAAGCGGACTTTTTCCATGTAGTTGTATATGGCTTTGCATGGGGTTCCCTTTATAATTACCTTTTCCAAATACGATACTCTCCCAGAAGTCATACATCACCGGGAGATGATGTTCCCAATTCACTTGTGCCACATCAGTGAATAAATAACTAATCAGAGAATCTGCCTTTACTTTTTCGTAAAAGGTATTGACCATTTGGGCAATGTCATTTCTTGATTCAAGATCTTTCATGTGAAATTATCTGTAGAGCAAAAATACAGAATCTTCTATGCATTTAACGGAATGTTTTTCCATGGCCAGAAAATTGAGAAACATATTTTCGCTTAATAAATAATCTTTGCCACCCATATTAAAACATATTTCACCCTGAATTACTAATAGACAGGTATCAACCGGTGAATGATGATCGGGCAGAATGGCATCTTTTTTCATTCTTAACTGGACAATTTTCCGATCGCCGGAGTTGAAAATGATATCAGATTTTAAGCTTTCTTCAAATGAAGAATCAGGAAGTTTTTTGGATTCCATAAATAGATACAATTCCGGTTAGAAGTAAAACAACAAGTTTTATTATTTCAAGAATCACATAGGTGATGTGGTGCCAGGTGGAGGGAATATCTTTTCCGGATAAAATTTCGGAAGCACGTTCATCCATTGGTGGAAACAATACCAGTGTTTGAATCAGAAGAATAATGGCAATGGTGGAAAATAATAAGGTAAAGGTGGAGTGCTGTTTTCCGAAAATCAGACTAATTGCCAAAGTGATTAGAAGTACCAATTCCAGTTTATTTAAAGCATGAAAAACGATTTGTCCAATCCCCAAACCTAATTGCAGTGTAATGTTGGGGGCTGTGAATTTTAAAGGAGCTTCAATAAACGAAATCGCTAGTATTAATCCGGCCCAGATAAATGGAATGGCAATGCGAAGTGAAGCAATGGCTTTCATTGTTTTTCTTTATTCCTGATACGGTGATCTGGTTTTTTACAACAATCAGGCACCGCCATGGTTTCTGTTTTTTTGTTTCCATCATTATCCACCACCTCAATTTTCTTTTCTACGATGGAAGGAGATAAATAGGGAATTCCAAGATTTAATCCACGCAATACTAAAGCCAGACCCATTATCCCCACAACAACGGGAACCATTCGTCGAACGTTATTTCTAAAGTTAACCGAAACAATTCCGCCAACCATATTCATGGCCATCATAGCAGGGAGTGTTCCTAATCCGAAAAAAGCCATAAATAAAGCACCGTATATTGCACTACCTGTAGCAATGGATCCGGTAATTCCCATATAGACAAATCCACAAGGAAGTAAGCCATTCAACATTCCGATTAAAAATAATCCGCCGGTGGATTTCTTATTGAACAACGGAATGAATTTCGATTTCAATCCATTCACTATTCTAAAAATTACGGCATTGTTTCCAAGCCGATTAGCCCATGCTGAAAAGATCAGCGATAATAAAATCAGAATTCCCAGTGTGAGAGACAAAAAATTCTGGTAACCGGCAATGAACAGCCCCTGACCTATTAACCCAAAAACCAGACCAATCGCGGAATAAGTAAAGACTCTCCCGAAATTGTAAGCCGCACTGCCGATTACCATTGTGAGATAATTCTTCCTGTTTAAAGGCAATGCCAGAGCAATGGGACCACACATTCCCATGCAATGAAAACTACCTAAAAAACCAAGCGAAAAGGCTACAGGAAGAAACATAAATATCAATTTTGCATTTGTATTGAACCTTCGTTGTAATATTTTTTATTGCCTACCGACCAATCAATTTTTACTTCGTAATAACCGGAAGGCATTTCTGAAGTATTAATGGATTGCTGCAATTCATTAC
The DNA here is from genome assembly GCA_019694795.1 of Flavobacteriales bacterium. Taxonomy (NCBI): domain Bacteria; kingdom Pseudomonadati; phylum Bacteroidota; class Flavobacteriia; order Flavobacteriales; species Flavobacteriales bacterium. The sequence goes on from JAIBBF010000004.1 coordinate 67,511, forward strand.
TGTTGATTTCTATTTTTTTATCCAGACGTGAATCGCTCGGTCTGAAAAAATGGACGTCAGCATGAATTTCCTGTCCCGCAAATTCATTGGGGAAATTCAATTGAAAAGAACCTGGTAAAACCTGCCATTGCAATTGTTCTTTTAAGGCATTTGATGCCGTTTTCTTATCAATGATTTCCTGATATTTTAATTCTTCCTTGTAATAGTCGGAAGTAACTAAATCCAGACGTTGATTCATGCTCATTATAACGAGCGTTACAATGAGAGCAACGAATCCGATATAAACGATTGCTATTCGTATTCCCCAGTGAAATTTCATGGCTTTTTCTTTTTAATGGGACCTAAGAAACTTGTTTTTACAGTTTGGAGTTTTTTATCTCCGGTATATATTCCGATTTTAACTGTGGTTTTTCGTTCCGTAATTTGTTCTTTGGGAAGAATCAGAAAGAAAGTACCTACGGCATTGGATTCTTTTTTACAAACTAATGCATCACCCACCATTTGTATCTCACCGGTTCTGTCTTCAAGTTTTAATTGAATTGGAATGTCCTTGTGCGATTTGTTGATCACTTTTACATTATACAAATTACTGATTTTATCGGGACCCTGCTCCTGAAATAAACTTCCCTGCGCACGTACAATGGTTGCTTCTACATCGCTTCTGCTTACCAATAAGAAAGTTAAAAAGCCAAGCAGTAATGTAAGTACAATTGAATATGCAAGAATCCGTCTGGTAAAAGTCAGCTTCACTTTGTTTTTGATTCCCGATTCAGAATCGTAACGAATGAGGCCTTTTTCCAAACCGACACTCTCCATCATATGATCGCAGGCGTCGATACATGCAGTACAGTTGGTACATTCTAATTGAGTACCGTTTCGGATGTCGATACCGGTTGGACAAACCTTAACACATAATCCGCAGTCGATACAATCTCCTTTATCCCGTTCTTCATTCTTTTTGAATTTGTGACGGGGTTCTCCGCGGACATAATCGTAAGCAACTACAATGGAGTTTTTATCGAGCAGCACACCTTGAAGTCGACCATAAGGGCAAACGATTAAGCAGGCTTGCTCCCTGAACCATGCAAACACAAAGAAGAAAACAAGGGTAAATAATAACAGAGCGATGAATCCGCCTAAATGCTGACCAACAGGTTCGGAAATGATCTGGAATAATTTGTCGGCCGAAATAATATAAGCCAAAAAGGTATTTGAAATGATAAATGAAATGAGAAAGAAAATGGAATATTTTAAAGATTTCTTTCTGATTTTTTCACCGTTCCATGGCATCTTATTCAACGCGCGCTGGTGAGGTGCATCGCCTTCTATCCAGTATTCTATTCTTCGGAAAACGAGTTCAAGAAAAATAGTTTGCGGACAAGCCCATCCGCAGAAAAGCCGTCCGAACACTACGGTAAATAAAACCACGAAAACAATCATGGTTAACGTCGCGATACCGAAAATAAAAAAGTCGTGAGGCCAGAATACAAACCCGAAAATGATAAATTTTCTTTCGAGAATGTTTAGCATCAACAGCGGATTACCATTGAGCTTTAGGAAGGGTAGAGTGAAAAAAACAATCAGATATACATAACTGAGTTTTTTCCTAAGGTTGTAATACCATCCGGAAGGTTTATTGGCATAAATCCAATTTCGTTTTCCTTCTTTAATGGTGCCGATCGAATCCCTGAAGGAGTCATCGGGTTCTTGATCATTCTGCACGGTATTCATTTGGGTTGGGTTAATAGGATTTCAAAAAAAAGCGGATCAACCGCAGTGAATTACTTCACTGCGGCTGAATCTGCAACGGGTGCAGTAGCTGTTGAATCGGGTACAACAGTAGCTGTAGCACCTTCTTCAGTATAAATCGTTCCTTCCGGAGCTTTCGCATTGGCAGGATTGCTTCCACGCAATGATTTTACGTAAGAGGCAAGGACGTGCATTTGACGCGGACTTAATTCTTGTCCCCATGCTTTCATCCCTTTTTCTGTCCATCCGTATTTGATGGATTTAAAAACATCCTGAATACTTCCGCCGTGAATCCAGTAATCGTCCGTTAAATTCGGCGCGATGCTGGTTCCTTCTCCGTTGGCACCGTGGCATGCTTTACAATCTTTACTTGCAAATACACCTTTACCTTCTTCAATATCGGCAGCTTCAGTTAATAAGGTCACATTGTTTTCATCAATGAGATTGGCGTGTTTGGCTTTGTATTCTTTCATTTGAATATCTGCTTGTGCCAATTCAGCTTTTAACTCATCGATTTGTAATGCACCTGTTTTAAAGATGTGGTAGTTGAACATGTAAATGACTGCAGCCACAATAGTAAAATAGAATCCATATTTCCACCATGGTGGTAAGTCGTTGTCCAACTCTTTAATACCATCATAATCGTGATCGAGAAGAATGTCTTTCTCATCTTCAATGGCAACGGATGCATTGAATTTTTCCATGAAAGAAACAACCGGTTTTGCAGCCATTTCTTTTGCTTTAGAGGAATTGCCAAGTAAAGTTTTGATTTGTCCGATGAAGAAGAATGCAATTACAGCTTCGAACAAGTTAAACAATACGAGAGTCCAGAATGTAAAGCCGTCCAGCCCCCACCAGTTATCCGTAAATTGTGGAATAACTTGTTGAGCAGGCTCAGCGGCAGCAGCAGCAGCTGCAGGTGCAGCGGCATCTTGTGCAAAACTGAAAGCCGGAATGGCAATGAGCAAGGCAATCATCATCATTGTTTTTCCGCCACCGTTATTTTTTTCTTTTAGCATTTCACGCTGGTGATGCAAAGAAGATTTTACGATGTCGCCCAATACCATAATGAGAACCATTAAGAGTAAAGCGGAAATTACAAGGGCAATAAACACCGGATTGGTGTACACGGTTCCTCCGAATTGAGGAATTTTATTTTCTGCAGCAGCAGCTTCTTGTGCAAGAAGAGTAGCGCCAGGCATAAGCAGAGTGACTGCTAACAGTAATGCTCTGCGGATTTTTTGAGTCTTCATATGATTGGGTTGACCGTTCATGATTTTTTTAATTTTCATTGATTTTCTTCGCCTTCAAGCGGCATGTTTTCCATGTGTTTAATCAATTCTTTATCCGATTTAAAGAGGTAAATCCCTAATAGAATAAAGAAGGAAAAGAAAATCAAAAAGGAGATCACCGGATAAATCCCTACACCGTCGATCGAGCTGAGATAATTAATGAACTTCATGATTACTCCTTTTTAGTGGTTACACCATATGGATCTCTTTCTTCCGCAGGTGCCAATGTAACATCTCTACCTAAGCGTTGCAGATATGCAATCAAGGCGACAATCTCATTGGTGTTTTCTGCAGGTAATCCATTTTTATCCAGATCAGCAACAATGCTGTCGGCTTGTGCAAGGAAGTCTGCTTCTGCCAGTGCATCGTATCCTTCAGGATATGGTACACCTAAGGTTTGCATCGCTCTGATTTTTGCAGGGGTCATGCTCAAATCAACATGCTTGTCGAACAACCACGGATAAGAAGGCATAATGGATCCTGGTGATGGAGTTGATGGATCTAACAAGTGATTGTAATGCCATGCATTCGATTTTTTGTTATTTCCAACACCTTCACGTGCTAAATCCGGACCAGTACGTTTAGATCCCCATTGGAATGGATGGTCGTAAACGAATTCTCCTGCTTTGGAATAGTCGCCGTAACGTGCAACTTCATCGCGGAAAGGACGTACCATTTGTGAGTGACACACATAACATCCTTCACGAACGTAAATGTCGCGACCTTCAAGTTCAAGCGGAGTATATGGTTTCACAGTACTGATGGTAGGAATATTCGATTTAATCAGGAAGGTTGGAATCATTTCGATTAATCCCCCGATTAAAATCACCACCAAACTCAATACTAACATTTGAACTGGTTTACGCTCAATCCAACGATGCCAGTGTTCACCTGCATGTTTGTGATAAGTTTTTTCAAGCGGAGCAGCTTCAGCTTCTTCATTCGCAACAAAGTTTCCGATTTTGATTGTTTTAATCAGGTTGTAGGTCATAATCACCGCACCGGTGAGGAATAATGAACCTCCGATTGCACGCATCGCATACATTGGTAGAATTTGCGTTACTGTTTCCAGGAAGTTCGGATAACGAAGCATACCTTCTTCAGTAAATTCTTTCCACATCATCGCTTGTGTGAAACCTGCCCAATAGAGTGGAATAGCATAGAAGAGAATACCTAAAGTACCAATCCAGAAATGCCAGTTGGCAAGTTTTTTAGAATACAGTTCGGTGCGGAACATTTTTGGAATCAACCAATACAATACACCGAAGGTTAAGAATCCGTTCCATCCCAATGCACCAACGTGAACGTGTGCAATGGTCCAGTCGGAGAAGTGAGAAATCCAGTTTACAGCTTTTAAAGAAAGCATCGGGCCTTCGAAGGTTGCCATACCATAAGCGGTAACTGCAACAACAAAGAATTTTAAAACAACATCTTCACGCACTTTATCCCAAACACCACGCAGTGTAAGCAGACCATTAATCATACCACCCCATGATGGTGCAAGCAGCATAAAGGAGAATACAACACCAAGTGACTGAACCCAGTCAGGTGTTGAACTATACAATAAATGGTGAGGACCTGCCCAGATATAAATAAAGATCAGTGCCCAGAAGTGAATAATGGAAAGTCGGTAAGAGTATACCGGACGATTAGCCGCTTTAGGAACGAAGTAGTACATAATTCCTAAATATGGAGTTGTAAGGAAGAATGCTACTGCATTATGTCCATACCACCATTGTACCAATGCATCTTGTACACCTGCATACCAGCTATAACTTTTAAACAAGCTTACCGGTAATTCAAAAGAGTTCACAATGTGAAGTACTGCTACTGTAACAAATGTGGCAATATAAAACCAGATAGCAACGTATAAGTGACGTTCGCGGCGTTTAAGAATGGTTCCAAACATGTTCCATCCGAACACTACCCAAATCAATGCAATCAGAATATCGATTGGCCATTCTAATTCTGCATATTCTTTACCGGTAGTGTAACCCATCAGAAGCGTAAGCGCTGCGAGTACAATTATAGTTTGCCAACCCCAAAAGTGAATTCGGCTCAGCAGATCGCTGAACATTCTCGCCTTGGTGAGGCGCTGTAGAGAGTAATACACACCCATAAAAATTCCGTTTCCCACGAATGCGAAGATGACGGCATTGGTGTGTAATGGACGGATACGACCAAAAGTGGTGTATTCCAATCCAAGGTTGAGGGCCGGGTAGATCATCTGCAATGCAGCGATTAACCCAACAAGCATACCCACCAGTCCCCATAGGATGGTGGCATACGCGAACATCTTTACGATCTTGTTGTCGTAATAGAATTTTTCGGTTTGCATAGTTGTACTCATTTATCGTCGGTTGTATTTGTGGATTCTTTTTTGGATTCCTTGGAGGAGGTTAATTCTGAATCGAAAAGGATTCTAACTGCAGGTGAATAATCATCTTCATATTGACCTTTTCTTACGGCCCATAAAAAAGCAGCCAAAAATCCGATAGCGATTATAAGGCTGGCTCCGATCATGATGAATAATGCACTCATACTATTTATCTTGTGTCAAATGTATTTTTAGTGGCTTAGGAGGTTAATGACTGTGGTCACTACAAAAATTGATAGTTGTCAGTTTTTACCCTGAAACCTTTTAACTGCTTGTTTTGTAGTTCGGTTTAAAAATTTTTCGCGATGCAATTCCTACTCCGATGGTGGTAAAAATGATAACAGAAATGGAACTGATGGGCATAAGTATAGCGGCCACCAGGGGTGATAAATTTCCCTGCACGGCGAACCAGAGTCCAACCAGATTATAAATAAAGGATAGTCCAAAACTCATCAGAATTACATTTACGGCGGCTTTGGAAAAGCGGATAAAACGGGGTAGTTCACTGAACGATTCCGAATCGAGAATGGCATCGCAGGCGGGAGAAAAATTATTGATGTTCTCCGATACGGAAATTCCCACATTACTTTTTGCCAATGCACCGGCATCATTCAATCCATCACCAATCATTAATACCGTTTTATGTTCATCCTGAAGTTGTTTTACCAGTTCCAGTTTTTCAAAAGGCGATTGATGAAAGAGCATGTTTTCTTCCTTTCCGAATAAAGGCAGCAATTGTTGTTTTTCACCATCATTATCGCCGGAAACTAATTTAACCTGATGCTTTAATTGCAAATCCTGAATCACATGCTTTAAATCATCCCGGTATTCGGATCGTATGCGGAAATAGCCTTTGTATTGACCGTTAATGGCGTAATGCACTTCCATGGTACGTAAACCATCGTGATTTCTTTTTTTACCGCAAATCCATTCTTCGGAGCCCAGTTTAATTTCGTCGGTTAATTTTTTGGCAATAATTCCTTTTCCGGAAATTTCTTCATAAGTATCCCATTCGATTTTCGAAATCGACGAAGGGATGTTATCGTGGATTATACGGGATAGCGGATGTGCAGAATTTCCGCTTGCGGATCGGATTAATTGTAAATCGTAGTCGCTTAATTCTTCACCCTCAAATTTTAAACGGGCAGCTCCACTTCGTGTGATGGTACCTGTTTTATCGAATAATACCACATCCGTTTGGGCCAGTTTTTCAATGACAATCGTATTCTTTAAATAAAATTTCATTTTACCCAGAATCCGCATGGCATTCCCCAATGTAAAAGGTGTGGATAGGGCTAAGGCGCAGGGACAAGTAATAATCAGAACCGAAGTAAAGGCATGCAATGCTCTGGCCGAATCGGTGCGTAGCCAATAGAGTGCAGCGCCAGACGCAATGATTAAAATGATAAGCGTAAACCAGCGGCTAACCCGATTGCTTAATGAAGTAAGTTTATCTTTTTCCGTTTTATCTTTTTCAAAGGTGTCTTCATTCCATAAGCGGGTGAGGTAAGATTGAGATACTTCTTTTATTACTTCAACTTCAATGGCATTCCCAATTTGTTTTCCGCCGGCAAAAATTATTTCACCTAAGGTTTTATCTACCGGAGTCGATTCTCCCGTAACAAAACTGTAATCGATATGCGCATCTCCTTTAAATAAAATGGCATCTCCGGGTATCAGCTCGTTGTTTCGAATCAATAGTCTGCTTCCCACTTTTACCTGTGTGGCTGGAATATTTTTTTCCTGTCCTTGTTCTAATAAAGTAACAGAAACCGGAAAGTAGGATTTGTAATCGCGGTCGAAGGAAAGTCGGCCATAAGTCATGTTTTGCAATGCCCTTCCAACCAGCATTAAAAAAACCAGACTCGCTAAGGTGTCCATATAACCACTCCCTGTTCCCGAAAAAATATCGTAAGAGCTGCGAACAAACATGATAAGAATTCCCAAAGCGATGGGAAAATCCATATTCAGAGTTTTGTGTATTACCCCTTTCCATGCGCTCACAAAAAATTCGGAAGCCGAGTAAAACATTACCGGAATTGCCAATAGGAAATTTAGATAACCAAATAAATTGCGGTAGGGCGATTCGGTTAAAGAATCGATACCGAAATAATCGGGAAAGCTCAGCAACATAATGTTGCCGAAACTAAAAAATGCAATACCTAATTTGTAGAAATAACTTTTATTGAAATATTGACGCTCATCTGTTTTTTCTTCCAGCGAATTCAAACTTAAGTGAGGAGGATATCCAACGCGGTCGAGCAATTTGGCAATATCCGATAAAGCAATTTCTGAACTGAAAACAATGGAAAGTTCCTTTTTAATGAAGTTGACCCTCGAACGAAATACTTTTGGATGAAGCCGGTTTAAATTTTCCAGTAGCCAGATGCAACTACTGCAATGCATGGCGGGAATGTAAAAGGTGACGTGAATCTGGTCGGCATCACGAAATGTGATGAATTTCTTTGAGGTTTCTTCATCATCGAGAAATTCATAACGTACGGTGTTGGATTTTTTTTGGGTTTGACCCGGACGTTCATTCAGATCGTAATAATCGCACATTCCGCTTTTGTTCAGAATGTCGTACACTGTTCTGCATCCTTCGCAACAGAATTTTTTATCCTCCAGTGTTAATGGTTTATCCGGACAAAGTTCACCACAGTGAAAGCACGTTGTTTCCTGTAAAGTTTTGGTTTCTTCCATTACCACAAGTTTAAAAGATGGTCAATGGAAAATACATCCTGTGCGATGGGGATGAACATCAGAATTACAAGCAAAATCATCCGTGGAAATACATGTTTTAAATCCCAGAGCGGATTCATCATTCCCATTGCGGCGGTAACAAGAATTAAATCGACTCCCAAAAATAAAAATGCCAGGGGCTTAAGTAAACCAAGAATAAGCAATGCTCCTCCAATTAATTCAACCCAGGAACTGTATAAAGCGGTAGCAGAAAAAAGCCAATCCGGTAAAAAGGATTTTTTTAATTCGTAGCGAAAAGTTTCCGCCACTTTGGAGGTACCAATCAAAGCTACTTTTTCATAGCCCTGAAACAGGAATAACATTCCCAACATCAGCCGCAGAAACAAAATGCCGGCAGCCGGTAAGTGAAGAATCAGATTTTCCATGATTATTCCTGTTCGTGAATATCCGGTAATTCATCTTTACCCATAGGCATATTCATTTCTTCACCAAGGTGATTAATCTCCGATAAAGTCATTTCATCCGTAACCGTAGTTTGCAACCATATTTTTCCGCTTTTCCGGAAAACCTGAACCCAGATACCTGCATCTTCAATCCAGTTTTTTTCAAAATTTTTCACTTTGGTGTGACCATTCATTGAAATGGAACAGTTAATGCGGGCATGCAATACATCGTGAATGGTTTTGCTGTAATCCTTTATCGGATCACCGGGAACCTCTTTATGCGCCAACTGATCAATTTTGTCTTCGTAAAACTGAATTTTTAAAAAAGGAAAATGCTGTTGAAATGCTTTATTGATATCCTCCAGTTTGGAATCTTCATTAAATATTAAATTCATGGGGCTGATTTTTTGGGTTAATAATCAACTGAAACAATTTAATGTTTACAGAATATTTTATGGACCATAGCACAGGATTTGGGTAAAAATATATTCCTGAATCCGTACTATTACCTAAGTGTTTATTTTGGTGTATCGGTGTAGGGGAGTTCTGGTAATACCAATAATGGTAAGTGAGTGTGGTAAATCATTTTTTTGGTGACACTCTTGTTGAACATGCGATCGAACAATCCATGTTTACGATGCACTAATGCTAACCAATCTGTTTTATGTTCAGCAATAAATTCATCAATTCCTTCTGTAACATTTTTTCCTTCCGGAAAGAAAAACAAGTGACTGAGTTCCTCAAAATAGTGGTCCAGCTGAATACCTGCTACACTCTTGTTGTAATCAGGAAGTAATTCACCTTCGGTTACATTCACGATGTTTACCTTTGCTTTAAAACTCAACGCACATTCTTTTAACGCATCCAGCGAATGAATTTGGAGTCCCTTTAAATCAGAAGCAAAAGCAATCCACTCCGGTGTTTTGTATTTCGCATCCGAAGGAACAACCAATAAAGGTGTTTTGGTGTTTTCAATATACGATGCAGTGGTGGATCCGATAAACAGTTCGGAAGCTTTATTATGACCATGCATGCCTAAAACAATTAAATCTGCATTGATGGCTTCTTTGTATTCATTTATTTCATCCGTGGTAAAACCCATTTCTGCTTTTACAAAAGGAGTGATACCATATTTTTCATTCAGATCTTCGCCAAGTTTTTCAAGACGGTCTAAACTTTCTTTTTCCATCGATGATAAATCCGGAACAACCGGAATATCTGAGGCAATCAGGGGCATGTGATAAACATGCAATAAATGTAATCGGGCGTTTAACTGCTTGGCTAATTGGGCGGCAAACTCAACGGCATTAACCGAAGCGGGAGAAAAATCGGTGGCAACTAAAATGGATTTCATAAGGACAGTTTTAGGGTTTTGGGTTAAGCAAAAATACCCCCCATGCAGAGCATGCTTAATGATTACGGTCACAGGTAATTCTGACATTCATCAGTTTTTGTAGTTTTGGAAAAAAAAATGAGCATGCAAACCTTTATCGACCTTAGAAGTGATACCGTAACCAAACCGAGTCCCGAAATGCTTGAGGCCATGTTAAGTGCACCTCTGGGTGATGATGTTTTTATGGAGGATCCCACCGTTATTGAGTTGGAATCGAAATTGGCATCTATGTTTGGAAAAGAGGCTGGTTTGTTTTGTCCTTCAGGAACCATGACCAATCAAATTGCAATTCGTATGCACACGGTGCCTGGTCAGGAAGTAATTTGCCATAAAGAATCGCATGTCTACAAATATGAAGGTGGCGGTATAATGGTTAATTCGTTATGCAGCGTAAAACTGATTGATGGAAACCGCGGACGAATTACGGTGGATGACGTAAAGAACAGTTTAAATAATCCGGAAGATGTGCATTTGCCTGTTAGTCGATTGGTTTCTGTTGAAGACACTGCTAACCGTGGGGGAGGAGCGATTTATGATTTTGAGGAGTTAAAACGAATTTCGGCCTTTTGTAAGGAAAAAGGATTGGCCTACCACCTTGATGGTGCGCGTATTTTTAATTCACTGGTAGAAACAGGAGTGGATTATACCACCTATGGTCAGCAATTCGATTCAATTTCCGTTTGTTTAAGCAAAGGTTTGGGTACTCCGGTTGGATCCGTCTTAATCGGTACATCTGCTCAAATAAAAGCTGCACGTAGAATTCGAAAAGTGTTGGGTGGAGGAATGCGCCAGGCAGGCGTTTTGGCAGCTGCAGGATTGTTTGCGCTCGAGCATAATATTCAACGATTAAAAGATGATCATCGTCGTGCAAAACTTATCGGGGAGATGGTTAAAAAAATATCGTTTGCAGAAGAAGTTTTTCCGGTTGAAACCAATATTGTAGTGTTCGGAATAAAACCGGCATTAAGTGTGGAGAAGATAGTTTCCGACTTAAAATCGAAAGGTGTATTGTGTGTGCCGTTCGGACCCGGTTTAATTCGTATGGTGACCCATCTCGATTTTAAAGAAGAGGACTTAAACAAACTAAGTGAGGTGTTAAAATCATTATGAAGAACAAGCTAAAATTGATTATCCCCTTTCTACTTTCAGTAGCATGTTCTACTTATGTGGAAAAGGACCCCGCTCCTGAACCGGAAAATACAGATACTTCCATTTCTCTTACCGAAGAACCCGCAATTTTACCTGATACGGTTGCTATAGATCCAAAGTTAAGTCCACAGGAAAAAATAATTGCCTTTAAAGAAAAACAGTTGCGTTTGTATTCCGAGGTAGAGGCAACAAAAGGTATAAATCCCGAACGCTTCGAAAAGGATACACTGATAAAATTCGCTTTGAAAAAAAACACTCCGGTTAAATACGGTACTACTGAGAATGTATACCCTGTTGCTACTGTTTTTTATTTACACTATTCCGATTCTACCACGTTCAACAATGCATTCAATAACTGGATGAATTGTTTTGGTAATGATTGCACACCCATTCGGTTCGAAGAGGATATGAAGGCTATAAAGACAACACCTTCTTATACCTGGATCAATCAGGATCAGTTATGGATGCTTCATCTTTGCTATCAATGCGAGCATAAGGAAAACGACTGGAACAAATGGATTGATGAGCTGGATTTGCTTTTTGGCGGAAAAAATACAGTCCGTATCGAGACGGCTTGTGGTGGACCGCTAAAATGGAAGTGATTTAATTACTGACCCAACTAACGAGCTCAGCTTTCTTAAAATTATGGCCTGTTATCAGAAAAGTCTGAATCAATCTTCCGTTTTTTTCATTTTCCCAGGAAATCATTTTTACAATTTTCGATTCAGTAATTTTTTTGGGTTTCCCGTAGTATTTCATACATAAACTATCCAGCGACTGAACTTGTTTGGGATCGTTGGTGTTGACCTGAAAATGCATTAATATTCCTTTGCGAACAATTAAGGTTAATTTTAATTTGTTCAGTTGACCCAATGTCGATTTTGTAAAACACAATTTCACATTATTCACCGTGTCGCAACCCGAAAATTTTAATCCTAATTCATTAAAACCGATACCGGCAAATTGGAGTCCGCTTAAATTTACCGGAGTGCTGATTTCAACGGTGGGACCATTATATTTAGCCTGAGCAGCGCATGAATTAATACCTGCCGGAAAAATGCAAATTGAAATGAATAGTATTTGAAAGAATAATTTCATCGTTCCTGCTGGTATTGCTGTTGCTTACGTTTATCGTCGGGGTGACCCTCTACCGGAGGACAGTCCCATGATTTTTTACTTACCCAAGCAAAACGAATGGTAAAATAGATCGGGCGGTAATGGCTACTGAACATATTGTATCTGGAACGGCCATTTTCCCAGGTAGAAAAAGATAGAATTGGAGTTTCAAGTGTTGGAATTACAAATAGTTTATCATTCCATTTTATTCCGTATCCCAATTTATAATGCAATTGGAATAAAAATTTAGAAGGGTTTTGCTGGTCCTGATAACTGAGGTTCCCACTATAGGAATTGTTATTAATTACTCGGTAATCCGCATTAATTCCGATGCTGTTTTGCAAAAATTGCAAATCATTCAGCTGATAAATATTATTTAGATTGAAGTTGGCAGTGATATAACTGTGACCATATTTCCCGGATCCGTCATTGCTGCCGAATGTTGATCCTGTACTCAGTTGTTCGTAATTGGCATTGAAGGCTTCTTTACCTCTTATCTGTTTAAAGGCAAGTGAATAATCCATGAAGTTAAACAAGTAACCATATTTAAAAATGTGGAAACGTCCTACCTCCAGGTATAAACCAATTCTACCGGCAGGATCGAAAGTGGCTTTATATGCTGTATCGTTTGCCTGCATCAGCGTTTCTTCCTGATTTTTAAAACGACTTAGCGCATAAGAAGCTCCCGGAGCAAAATGCCAGCCTTTAAGTTTATAGGGGCCTTCTAAATTAATTAAGGGAATATTTTTTCGTTTGTAGGTGTGTTGTCCCGATGCCAAACCGGAAAGGGTGAGGAATACAATGGTAAGGAGCCGTGTAGAAAATTTCATCAGGTAAAAATACTCAGATTGAAACTTAATGTACAAGGCATTAATCCGTTTTTTAAAGAGGTTTATCAACTAAATGAAGGGGAGAACTTATGGTTGTTTACCGAAAATGTCCTTTGCCATAATTTAAACCGATTTCGTCCTTTTTTTTAAGCAGATCAACCATTCTTGCAAAATCGTTTAAACCTTTGGTACGTTTTTGGGTCTATATTCAGCGAACCAACAAAATCGAGTAACCATGTCCATGCAAAAATTAAGTGTAATCTCTTTTATAATACTCACCGTATTTTCATCCTGCCGCAAAGAAAGAGATACCGAAGATTTTCAAACGGTAAGTGATAATGCGCTTGCGGAGAATTCATTTAACGAGTTAAAAAATATTGCCGATGAAGCTTATTCCGGTAATATGGTCATCTACCGTTCCGCCATGGATACGCTGGTTTATGGCTGTGCAACCGTTATCAGAGATACCACCGGAAACGGGGGAACCATTACGGTAGATTTCGGTACAAGCAATTGTCAGTGCAACGATGGCAAAAACCGCCGGGGAAAAGTAATATTTACCTATACCGGTCCCTATCGCGATTCCGGTACTGTAATTACCCATACGCCGGATCAGTATTTTGTAAACGATAATCAGCTTACAGGTACTAAAACAGTTACCAATATGGGTCGCAATAATGCCGGTAATCTTTGGTATGCTATTCATGTGGATGGAACAGTGATTAAAGCTAATAATGGCGGAACCATCACCTGGGTGTCCGACCGTACCCGCGAATGGGTAGCGGGGGAGTCCACCGTGCTCAATATCTTCGATGATGCTTATCTGATCAGCGGAACTGGCAACGGCGTTGCTGCCAATGGAGAAAGCTTTACGGCTCAGATCATTACCCCATTGCGAAAAGAAATAGGATGTTATCACTTTGTGAGCGGTAGCATCAGCATAACACCGGGATCTCGTCCCACCCGCGTAATTGATTATGGAAACGGAACCTGCGATAACAATGCCACCGTAACGGTGAATGGAAATACGTATTCCATTCAATTGCCATAACCTGCTTTGTTTCCTGTAAAATGGGGCTTTTCCGAATGGAGGCCCCTTTTTTTATTCACAAGGTGATGAAAACAGCAGTCCGATTGTGCCTTGGAATTTGTCTTTTTGGATCATTCCTCTATTTTTGCACCTCAATTTTATCATTATGGCATCTACTGCAGATTTTAAGAATGGTCTTTGTTTCCGTTACAATACGGATTTAGTGACCATCGTTGAGTTTCTTCATGTTAAACCAGGTAAAGGACCAGCTTTCGTTCGTACCAAGCTGAAAAGTCTGAACACCGGAAAAATTTATGATATCACCTTTAACTCCGGTGTAAAAATTGATACCGTACGTGTTGAGCGCCGCAATGTTCAGTTTTTGTATAAGGACGAAGAAGGGTATCATTTTATGAATACGGACGACTTCGAACAAATCGCTGTACAGGAACACCAAATCAACTCGCCTCAATTTCTGAAAGAATCGAACGAGGCAGAGATGATGTTCGATACCGACGAAGAACGCGTTCTTTCCGTTGAATTGAAACCATTCGTAGAATTGGAAATTACCTATACCGAACCAGGTATAAAGGGTGATACTGCTACCAACACATTAAAACCTGCCAAAGTAGAAACCGGAGCAGAAGTACGCGTTCCATTGTTTATTAACATTGGCGACAAAGTGCGTATCGATACCCGCACCGGCGATTACATGGATCGCGTAAAATAATCAACATACATTCTACAAAGCCCTGCCAGTATTTGGTGGGGCATTGTTATTTAATACAGGGAATTTTCCCATAACAACAAAAGACCAACCAAGCCATGATCACAAGCGATCAATACTCCAAGCTGGTAGAGCGCGTTGAAGCGCTGAGGGGGTATCTTTGACATCGATAGAAAACTAATCGATATTCAGGAAGAAGAAATAAAAACCCAGGACCCCAATTTCTGGAACGATGCGGAGAAGGCAGAAACACTGCTGAAAAAGATTCGTGAAATGAAATTCTGGACCGAAGGTTATGCCAAGGCTAAAGCGCAGGCTGAGGATTTACAGGTGCTCTTAGATTTTCACAAAGAAGGCGGTGCTTCAGAAGAGGAAGTGGATGCACAATTTGCTGCAACTGTAGATACCATCGAAGAACTTGAATTCCGGAATATGTTAAGTGCGCCCGAAGATAAATCGAGTGCCATTTTACAAATCACCTCCGGTGCAGGAGGTACGGAAAGTTGCGACTGGGCTTCCATGTTGCTGCGGATGTACCAAATGTATGCGCAGAAAAAAGGATTTAAAGTCACCGAAATCGATCTTCAGGAAGGTGA
Source organism: Flavobacteriales bacterium (assembly GCA_019694795.1). Taxonomy (NCBI): domain Bacteria; kingdom Pseudomonadati; phylum Bacteroidota; class Flavobacteriia; order Flavobacteriales; species Flavobacteriales bacterium. The sequence continues at coordinate 82,916 of JAIBBF010000004.1, forward strand.
TGTTGCCGGTATAAAACAAGCCACCATCCAAATTGATGGTGATTATGCATTCGGAAATCTCAAGGGTGAAAACGGAGTACATCGCCTGGTGCGCATTTCTCCTTTCGATTCCAACGCAAAACGTCACACCTCTTTCGTTTCGGTTTATGTATATCCGCTGGTGGACGATTCCATCGATATCGTGGTTAATCCCGCAGACCTGGAATGGGATACTTTCCGTTCGGGTGGAGCAGGAGGACAGAACGTAAACAAGGTGGAAACTGCCGTGCGTTTACATCACAAACCATCCGGTATTATCATTAAAAATCAGGAATCACGCTCGCAGCATGACAATCGTGCAAAGGCACTTCAATTATTAAAATCGCAGTTGTTCGAAATCGAAATGAGAAAGCGAAGAGAAGCGGTGGATAAAATTGAAGCAGGAAAGAAAAAAATTGAGTGGGGTTCCCAAATCAGATCCTATGTACTGCACCCGTATAAACTGGTGAAGGATATGCGTACTGATTATGAAACTTCCGATACCGTTGGTGTTTTGGATGGTAAAATTGATGGATTCCTGAAATCGTATTTGATGGAATACGGTGGTAACTGATGCTATGAAAAAAAGTAAGTTCATCATCTACCACAATCCACGCTGCAGCAAAAGCCGTTGCGCACTCGATATTTTGCGCGAAAACGGAATTGAAGCACAGGTGGTGGAATACATGAAAGAAATTCCAACCCGCGAAGAATTTAAACTTTTACTGGCACGTCTTCATTTGGGACCCAAAGACATTTTGCGTACCGGCGAGGAACTGTTTAAAAGCAAGTTGAAAGGACTCCGTCTCACCGATGAAGAATGGATTACCATTATGCTCGAAAACCCGCAATTGATTGAGCGACCCATTGTTGTTAAAGGCAATAAAGGAATAGTGGCTCGTCCGCCCGAAAAAGTCCTCGAATTGATTTGAGTGGGATAAAAAGAAATGTAGTTTTACGTCAATATAAAAACAGCCGTTATGGAATTCAGAATTGAAAAAGACACCATGGGTGAGGTAAAAGTACCCGCCGATAAATATTGGGGTGCGCAAACCGAGCGTTCCAGAAACAATTTTAAAATCGGACCGGAAGCTTCCATGCCGAAGGAAGTGATTTATGCATTTGCGCATTTGAAAAAAGCAGCAGCCTATGCCAATCACGAATTGGGCGTTTTGGCCGTTGAAAAAAGAGATTTGATTGCGAAAGCCTGCGACGAAATTCTGGCGAAAAAACTCGACGATCAATTTCCGCTTGTTATCTGGCAGACCGGCTCGGGAACCCAGTCGAACATGAACGTGAACGAGGTAATTGCATATCGCGCTCATGTTATTTCCGGTGGTAATCTTAATGATGAAAAAAAGATCCTTCATCCGAATGATGATGTAAACAAATCGCAAAGTTCGAATGATACCTATCCAACGGCCATGCATATTGCAGCTTACATCGCAGCAGTGGAAGTGACTTTACCGGGAATGAAAAAATTGCGTGATACCCTTGCTAAAAAGGCACAGGAATACATGGGAATTGTAAAAACGGGACGCACTCACTTTATGGATGCTACACCGCTTACACTTGGTCAGGAATTTTCCGGTTATGTTCAACAATTGGATAACGGAATGCGCGCTATTCAGAATGCATTGGAAATGGTTCGCGAATTGGCATTGGGTGGTACTGCGGTAGGAACCGGACTCAACACCCCTAAAGGATATGATGTACTTGTTGCTAAAAAAATTGCAGACTTTACCGGTCACCCTTTTGTAACTGCTCCTAACAAATTTGAAGCACTCGCTGCTCATGATGCGATGGTTGAACTTTCGGGTGCATTTAAACGGGTTGCTGTTTCATTAATGAAAATCGCCAACGATATCCGCATGTTAAGTAGCGGACCGAGATGTGGTATCGGCGAAATCGTTATTCCGGATAACGAACCAGGGTCTTCCATTATGCCGGGTAAGGTTAATCCTACACAACCTGAAGCTATGACGATGGTAGCGGCTCAGGTAATAGGTAATGATGTTGCCGTTTCAATTGGCGGAAGCACCGGTCATTTCGAATTGAATGTGTTTAAACCTTTAATTGCAGCTAATGTGTTGCAGTCGGCTCGTTTAATCGGAGATGTATGTGTAAGCTTCAACGATAAATGTGCAGTTGGAATTGAACCAAATCATGCAGTCATTAAACAACATCTCGAAAATTCCCTGATGTTGGTTACTGCATTAAATACCCATATTGGTTATGAAAATGCAGCTAAGATTGCGAAGAAGGCGCATAAAGAAAATAAGACACTTCGCGAGGCGGCTATCGAATTAAATCTTCTTACTGATGAGCAATTCACAGAATGGGTTCGCCCGGAAGATATGGTTGGATCTATGAAATAATTCAATCGGAATAAATAAAAAAAGCGGGATGAAAATCCCGCTTTTTTTTATGTCTTAATACCTGATCAGAAAATCCATTCGAAGATGGAAAATAAGGAGAGGGAAGGACTGTTTTCCGTTGAGCTTCCGTTTCCGCCATCGGTGTTTACATTCGCATCATTGCTGATGGTTTTTTCTTCGGAGCTTTCTACGGTGTAAGCATGTTCGTTCACTTCTTCCACAGCAGAAATCATCTCATCGCGACTAACCACTTTCGAGTCGAATTTCACAATGGCATGGTTAACGTCGTTCTCTGCATTGAAATCCATTTCAAAGGATGCAACGCCTTCCATTTTCATTAATGTTTTTCTAACTGCACCAACACAATTTATTTCGCAGCTCATTCCCGAAATTCCTAAATCGGCAATCATATCCGGATTAACAGGTGCTTTTGGTGCAGCACTTGTTTCTTCTGTGGAATCTGTATTTTCGGTTTCCGGTTTTGTTTCTGCTCCACCGCATGAAATAAAAAATAATGTGGCGGCGAAAAATAAAGTTGAAATTGACTTCTTCATAATGACGCTGATTTAGCAGTATAAATTCCTGTTTCGTTAATGTCGCTGATTAATTTTTCTGTAGTGGTTTTGTCGCTCTCCACCCAAACTTTGCCGGACGATAAATCCACCTCAAAATGTTCGATTCCCTCACCACGGATGATGCGCTCAACGGCCATCTTACAGTGATTACAGGTCATTCCATCTACGCTTAATTCCATTTTTTCCATACTGCAAAAATAAATCGCAGGTTCCCCGTTTCCAACAACTAATCGATTTATCTTCGTCCACCTCAAATCAGCAATGGAAAAACCGCGTCCCCTATTATCTGTCCTGCTCCTCGCCGTTTTGGCGTTTACCTGGGGTAGTTCCTTTATTCTCATGAAGTTGGGAATGGAAGATGCAGCGGGGAATCCGGTTTTTTCTCCATTTCAGGTCGCTGCCATGCGCATGAGTTTTGCCTGTTGGCTGCTGTTGCCTTTTGCACTTTACCACATCCGCAAAATTCCATTCTCAAAATATCTGCCCTTGTTGGTGGTAGGAATGTGTGGTAATGCCATCCCCGCTTTTTTATTTACCACCGCCGAAACTTCAATAGCACCCTCTCTGGCCGGAATGCTGAATTCAACCACTCCATTATTTACGGTGATTATTGCGGCGCTCATTTTTAAGAACCGCTTTTCGAAGGCGAATTATCTTGGACTCACACTTGGTATTGCAGGCTCTGCCGGATTAATGCTGGCGGGGGGAACAGCGGCTTTTTATGGGGATATCGGTTCGAGTTTATTAATTCTTTTGGCTACACTTTGTTATGCCATCTCCGTAAATACCATTCGCAATTATTTAACCGGAATTCACCCAATAGGGGTGACCAGTGTTTCCTTTATGTTTTTCGGAATCCCATTAAGTTTATACCTGTTCAGTACCGATTTTATTTCGGTCCTTCAACATCACCCTTCAGGCAAATCGGCCCTGGGCTTTGTCAGTATTCTGTCCATGTTCGGCACCGCTCTCGCGGTGATTCTGTTTAATTACCTGGTCCGACTCTCCGGCGCCGTTTACGCGAGTACGGTGACCTATCTAATTCCCGTAACAGCCATTTTTTGGGGATTTTTACGGAAAGAACCCATTTTACCCATGCATTTCATTTCAATGGGGGTCATTTTAACCGGAGTTTACCTCATTAACCGAAAGTAATTACTTGTTTTTTAGTAGTTTATGGAGGATTTTTGCCCGGTCTCTAATATTTTCCACATCTCACTTGTGAATAAGGCTTGATTTTGATTACATTTGCAGCCCCTGTACAAAGCAGGGACTGATTTAAAAACCTAAAAAAACAAACCCATGTACGCAATCGTAGAGATAGCAGGGCAGCAATTCAAGGTTGCAAAAGATCAGCGTGTTTACGTTCACCGTTTAGAAGGCGAAGAAGGTGCGAAAGTTGAATTCGACAAAGTACTTCTCGTTGATAACGGCGGAAAAGTTAGCGTTGGCGCCCCGGCTGTAGAAGGTGCAAAAGTAACAGGTAAAATCCTGAAGCATCTTAAAGATGACAAAGTGATCATCTTCAAAAAGAAAAGAAGAAAAGGTTATAAAGTGAAGCGCGGACATCGTCAGTCGCTCACTCAGATTCAGATTTCTGACATCAAAGCCTGATAACATAAATAATTAAAAAAAGGATTAAGCCATGGCACACAAGAAAGGCGTCGGTAGTTCCAAGAACGGTCGCGAATCGGAAAGTAAGCGACTCGGAGTTAAGATCTATGGTGGTCAACAAGCCATCGCCGGCAATATCATCGTACGTCAACGCGGTACTGTTCACCATCCTGGTGACAATGTAGGTATCGGTAAAGACCATACATTATTTGCACTTGTTGACGGAACTGTTATGTTCCGCAAGAAGAAAGATAACCGTTCGTATGTAAGCGTTGTTCCTGCAGCGAATTAATACGAATACCCCCATTCGAAACCCCGTTGCACTGCTTCGGGGTTTTTTTTTGGGGAATTGTGAATGGAAATAAAAACATTTCATTCCCGAATTGAGCATTAACTTTTATTTTTACTACCTAAATACACCTGTCCATGTTAGAACTGAATTACCTGCGCGAAAACAAAGAAGAAGCTATTCAGCGGTTGAGTAAACGAAATTCCAATTTTAGTGCTGTGATCGAACAGATCCTGGCGATTGATGCGGATCGCAGAAAAACGCAAAATGAACTGGATTCGCAATTGGCAGAATTGAACCGTATTTCGAAAGAGGTTGGTGCTTTAATGCAACAGGGAAAAAAAGAGGAAGCGAATGCTGCGAAAGAAAAAACAGCGGAATTAAAAAACGGGACTAAAGTTTTTCAGGATAAACTGGCCGAACTGGAACAACAGCAACAACAGTTGTTATATACAGTACCCAATACACCAAATAACATTGTACCAGCAGGTAAATCCGCCGAAGATAACCTGGAAGTATTTCGCCATGGCGATATTCCTCAACTGGAATCAAAGCTTCCGCATTGGGAGTTGGCGGCAAAATATGATTTAATCGATTTTGAATTAGGCGTTAAAATCACCGGTGCCGGTTTTCCGGTTTACAAAGGAAAGGGTGCGCGCTTACAACGTGCCTTAATTAATTTTTTCCTCGATCGTGCAACAGCTGCCGGTTACGCAGAAACACAAGCACCTCACATGGTGAATGAAGCTTCCGGATATGGTACCGGACAGTTACCGGATAAAGAGGGACAAATGTATCACGTGGGTGTAGATAATCTTTATCTCATTCCTACCGCTGAGGTTCCGCTTACTAATTTGTACCGCGATGTCATTTTAAAAGAAGAAGATTTTCCGGTTAAGCTTACAGGATACACTCCTTGTTTCCGTCGCGAAGCAGGTAGCTATGGAAAAGATGTACGCGGATTAAACCGACTCCATCAATTTGATAAAGTAGAAATCGTTCAACTGGAGCATCCGGAGCGTTCGTACGAAACGCTGGATACGATGGTGGAGCATGTAAAAGGATTACTCAGCGATTTGGGATTACCATTCCGCATTCTTCGTCTCTGTGGCGGAGATATGGGTTTCACTTCTGCATTGACTTACGATTTTGAAGTGTATTCTACTGCACAGGAAAAATGGCTGGAAGTTTCTTCTACGTCTAATTTCGAAACCTACCAGGCCAACCGACTGAAACTTCGTTTTAAAGATAAAAACGGAAAAATCCGACTTGCGCATACCTTGAATGGTTCTGCATTGGCTTTACCACGCATCGTTGCTTCTTTGCTGGAAAATTATCAAACACCAAACGGAATTAAAATACCGGAAGTTCTGGTGCCTTACACCGGATTTAATATCATTAACTGATTATGAAAAAAACTGCAGTATTTAACGTATTCGTCCTTTTTGTCTACCTCATGTTTCCCTCTTGCGGAGGCATCGATTACAGCGCTGAAATTGCCCAACTCGATAGTTTGTCTACAGCCGTAACCAAAATGGAAGAAGCATTTAAAGCTGTAGATACCAATCGCCTTCGCGAAATCAGCATTGAGGCCAGTAATAACATCAACCGCATAAAAGAGGTGTATACTACCGACACGGTGAACATGAAAGAAGCGCGTATGATTACCACCTACAAATCATTACGCAAAATCGATGGCAAATCGAGAGCGGAAAGAGGGAAGTTATGGTCGGAAATCGCTTACAGTAAAAAACAATTATCCACGCTTACGGAGGACTTGAAAAACAGTCGCTTTGAAAAGGAGCTGGGAAAAAAGTATTTTATTGATGAGAAACTGGCAACCCAATCCTTGCTTGGTTCGTATGAAAGTTACCGCTTGAACATAGAATGGGCATTTCAAACATACGATTCGCTGCATCCTCTCGTTCTTGAGGTAATTGCTCGTCAGGAGCAGGTGCTTGAATCGAAAAAATGAAAAAGATACTGCTGCTTATTTTGATTCTGTGTCCATTCTTCGCAATGGCACAACCTTCCAATGACCAACAATTGGCCGTGCAGTATTTTCAGGCCGGCGAATACGATAAGGCAGTACTTTATTACGAAAAACTGTACAATAAAAATCAGGCCGATTTCTACTACAATTACTACGTAAAATGCCTGATTGAATTAAAGCAATACAAGGACGCCGAAAAAATAATCCGTAAACAACAACGGAAAAATCCGGGGAATCTGAAGTATTATGTCGACCTCGGGGAATTGTATAAAGTGCAGGATGATCCGGCAAAAGCAAAAAAGGAATTCGATAACGCCATAAAAGATTTAACAGCCGAAACACAACAGGTGCAAAATCTCGCTAACGCTTTTCGCGATAAAGGAGAATTGGATTATGCATTGGCGGCTTATGAAAAAGGAGATCGCCTTACAGGTGGAGTGCTTAAATACAGAATGCAAAAAGCGGAACTCTACAACATGAAAGGATTAACCGAACAAATGGTAGAGGAGTATTTATCACTGATTGATGATAATCCGAACAATATTACCAATGTAGAAAACCAGCTTTCATTTGCCGTTAATTTCGAAGATCCCGAAAATCCCCGCATCGAAGTATTGCGTGTCGCTTTATTAAAACGAATTCAAAAACATCCGGATAATTCATCTTACACCGAATTGCTTATTTGGTTTTTTCAGCAAAAGGGAGATTTAGCTTCTGCATTTAATCAGATTAAGGCGATTGATAAACGACAAAAAAAGGATGGTTACGAATTGCTGGATTTTGGCCGGCTTTGTAAATCAAATGAAGATTATGATTTGGCTGCGAAATGCTTCGATTATATCATCACCGAAAAAGGGAAGTCGAGTCCCTATTACCTCGAAGCAAAAATTGAAATGGTGGATGTACTTTCCAGAAAAGTGCTGGACCGCAGAATTTACGATCAAAACGATTTGCTTACACTTGAGAAATTGTACAATGAAACCTTACTTGAACTGGGAAAAAGTTCTTCTACTGTGGGATTAATCCGTGGTCTGGCTAAAGTGAAAGCCTATCACTTGCACGATAGTCAGGCTGCAATTACCTTATTATACGAAGCACTTAATCTCCCGGGAATTTCATTAATGACGGAGGCCGAGATTAAATTAGAAATGGCAGATGTTTTACTGATGCAGGGAAATATTTGGGATGCATCATTGTATTATTCGCAAGTGGAGAAAGCATTTAAGCATGAGCCAATCGGGCATGAAGCCAAATTGCGCAATGCAAAAATTTCGTTTTATACCGGAGATTTTTCCTGGGCACAGGCACAGTTGGATGTATTGAAAGCATCGACCTCTAAACTTATTTCCAACGACGCCATGCAATTGTCGCTGTTGATTACCGATAATCTGGGAATGGATTCCTTGCCCGATGCTATGAAGCTTTATGCAGAAGCAGATTTGCTGGTTTATCAGAATCGTTTTGATGAAGCTTTAAAAAAACTGGATACGCTCAACGGAAAATTTCCGTGGCATGGACTAGCCGATGAATCGCGTTTTCTTCGTTACAGAATGTTTATGCAGCAACGCGATTACGAACATGCTGCTGAAGAATTACAATTTATTATCGATAATTTTTCGCAGGATATATTAGGGGATGATGCCCTTTTCCGAATGGCGGAACTGGAGCAGTATTATTTTAATCAACCCGAAAAAGCGGCCGAGTTGTATAAAAAACTCATGTTCGACCATCCGGGAAGTCTCTATGTAGTAGAAGCCCGAAAACGATTCCGTACACTTCGCGGAGAAAAAATTAATTAAACAAATTGTCAATGATACTTTACAATGTAACCGTAAACATCGATCACGATGTGGAGCAGGAATGGTTGAAGTGGATGAAAGAAGTTCATATTCCGGATGTATTGCGTACCGGGATGTTTATAGAAAATAAAATTTGTAAGATTTTGGCAGAATCGGAAGGGGGGACGTCTTATTCTGTTCAGTATTTGTGTAAGGACATGCCTACTTTTCAGCAGTACGAAGAAACGTTTGCTCCTGCTTTACGTGCCGAGCACACAGAAAAATACAAAGGTAAATTCGTCGCCTTTCGCACTTTATTAGAAGTGGTGCATCACGATAAAAACTAAGAAGCGCATTAATGCTGATGCGGTGGTGGTCCGCCGTATTGACCCGGATATTGTCCCTGCGGTTTTTGATCGGTGGCCGATTGCTTTTTGAAATTGCGGAACGTATATGTGATCTGCAATTGAAAATAGCGGTTCATCACATTATTGCGGGTGTCTTCAATATACGTTTCGGTAACCGTACGATTAATGCTGTTGTTTTGATTCAGTAAATCGTATGCGATAATCCGAACATCGAGCAGACGATCCTTCAAAAATTTATATCCGAAGCCTGCATTCCACAAAACAAAATCGCGATTGTATTCTTTTTCCAATCCCCGATACATACTGTGTGTTACATCGGTTGCAAAAACAAATCCTTTACCAAACAACCAGTTTATTTTTCCGGTGGTGTTCTGGATATAATAATTGTTGTCGGAATTGGTTTGTAAAGTATTATTTACCACTGCGTAATTTCCGTTAAAGCCAAATGAGAAATCGATTTTTTCGGAGAAGTTGGAAGCGAGTGTAAATCCTGCTGTATAGGTGTAACTCGAAGCAAGATTTTTTTGGTCGTTTACCATACCGGGAGTCCGGAGGTAATTGATTCCTAAATTCAGATTTGCATTACTTTTTAAAGGCGCCATCGGGAATCCCCAGCTAAAGTAGGTGCGTAATTGCTGATTGCCGCTGAGATTGACATAGCGATTGTATTGAGCGCCTTTTTTTAATAATACATTTCCGTTAAGTAAGGTGTCGCTTTCTGCAATGAAGGCTGAATTACCAATGTAATTTTGCGTTAAACTTCCGAACATCATCCAGAAAATACTGGTGCCTTCTTCCACGTTCGATTTCATCCAGCGTCCGAATAAACGATGCGTGTAGGATTGAACTAAATCCGGATTTCCGCCTTTAAGTAAAAGGGTGTTGGTGTTGTCGATTACATTTTGCAACTGACTCGCCGTTGGTGCGTCGGTAGAAGTCCGGTAATTGAGCCGGATATTGCTTTGCTTGTTAAAGGCATAATACATCGACACCGTAGGCAAAACTGAGAGAAAATCTTTGTCCACATTAAACGCCACCGGATAGGTTTGATCGGAAGTAAGTGTAGCGTATTGTCCGTTTAACGTTACCTGGTAATTAAAATTATCGCCTTTGTTATACCGATAGGTTATGCCACCTTTTTGTGCAAAATACTGTGTTGCAAATTTGCTGGTTAAAGCAGTATCCAGAATGGTATGATCCGATACGGTTGAATCGTAACTCAAGGTTGTTTTTTCTGCCGTACTCCATGTGAAATTCGGATTGTAGGTGAATTGAAGTTGACCGAACTTACCTGCCGGTTCGGTATAGGTAATGTTTACTCCTTCATTGTGTGATGTGCTATTCTGGTCGTTTACCTGATCAAGTACAATTAAACTATCGGTAGAAAAATAATAGCGGTTGGTAGAATTCAGGTAACCATTTCCACTTTTGTTATTGATGTCGGTGGTCCACTCTGCCGAAATGGTTCTGCCTTTTTTCTTTAGTCGCTTACGATAAGTAATGTTATTGTTAAAGGTGTAACCCTCCATGCTGGTTCCATTCAGATTTTGCATAAAGGATTCAACAATATTTTCTGCACGGTAATTATTTCCGAGTACGCTCGCATCATTGGATGTTTGCTGAAAACTTCCCTTTGGATTCCACGATAATACGGAAGTGCTATCCAGGGGTAAATCCAGACGTAGATTCACTCGGTGATTCCAGGTGAGATTGGTGGTGGAACTGTTTTCTAAATAATTCAGAAGAGAATCGGAAGAATAAATAAAGTTCCTGTTGAGTTCTGTGAGTTGTAAACGATCGGTGTAATTCCCGAAATAACTTCCCGTGAATTTTCCTTTTTTAAAAATATTATTGGTAAAGTTTATTCCTAATGAATGAGTGGTAGCCACACCGTTTTGGTTTCCGGACAAAAAATTACTGCTCTGTCCGTAACCGCCGTAACCGCCACCGGGACCACCTCGTCCTCCTCCGGGTCCACCTCTTCCTCCGCCGCCACCTGAAGAACTGCTGTTAATGCCTAATAAATCTTCAGTAGAAAAATTTTGTTGGTTGATGTTGTTACTCATTCCAACAAATGAAAGTTTTCGGTTGCCTTTAAAATAATTTAAACTGAAGCCTGCATTGTAAAGCAGATCTTCCATTTCTTCATTGCTCCCTGCAGCAGCATAATACTTTCCGAAACTTCCATCGCCAATGGCTTGATTAGTGATGATGTTTATGGTACGTGTTCCTGATCCGTCGTTAAATCCGGTAAAGGCGGCCTGGTCGCTTTGCTGATCGAAAACCTGGACTTTGTCGACCATATTCGCAGGAAGATTTTTCAGTGCTGCATTCGGGTCATCGCCGAAATAGGGACGACCATTCACCAATACGCGTTTCACATCTTCGCCATTCACTTTCATGGTGCCGTTCTCTTGGGTAACACCGGGCATTTTTTTCACCAGGTCTTCTGCAGTGGCATCCGGATTCACTTTATAGGCAGCGGCATTAAATTGTGTGGTGTCGCCTTTAATTTCTACCCGTACAATGCGTTCTTCAACGGTAACATCACTTAATTCGGTTGAAGCAACATCAAGTGCAAGGGTACCCACATTTACATCCGAAAAGGTAAATACAGAGTCCTTCACCAGGGTGGCATAGCCAATAAATGAAGCTTTAAGTATATAGCGACCTCGGCGGACATTTTCAATGGTGAATTTTCCGTTTCCGTCGGTAATGGTTCCTTTGCGAATAGAACTGTCGCGTGCGTGAACCAATAAAATATTAGCACCCGGTAAAGGTGTTCCGCTGATTTTGTCAATTACCGTTCCGCTTACCGAATAAGTTTCCTGTGCCATCACCGGGGTGATGAAAGAAAACAAGAGCATCATGAAAAAAAAGCGGCTGAAAGATGAATTGGACTGCATGTTGATTTAGACGGCTAAATGGTCCTTTGGTTTAATGGGAAGGACTTTCAAGTGATAAAACTACCGATTTTCTGCCTACATGGTATTATTTTGGGATGAACGGTTGGGAATATCGACAAGAAATGGTTTTTCTGCGTTCAATAAGTGTATTTTTGAGCAATGGTTCGACCGAAAAAACATCTGGGGCAGCATTTTCTGCACGATAAAAACATTGCGGCTAAGATTGCCGATTCCTTAACCCTCTATGGGAATTATAAAAAAGTACTGGAGGTGGGTCCCGGTACCGGAGCACTTACCCAGTTTTTATTGCAGAAAAAGGAATTTGAAACATCGGTGATTGAGGTAGACATTGAATCAGTAGAATACCTCAAGGAACATTATCCCCAATTAAAGGACCGGATTCATTTTCGCGATTTTTTGCGTTTGGATTTGAATGAATTGTTTTCGGAACCGGTGGCCATTGCCGGAAATTTCCCTTATAATATTTCATCGCAGATAGTGTTTAAAATTATTGAGCATAAAAATCTTGTCCCCGAAATGGTTGGCATGTTTCAGAAGGAAATGGCAGAACGGATTGCGGAAAAACCGGGGACAAAAACCTATGGGATCATTTCTGTTCTTACCCAGGCTTTTTATCGCGTTGAATATTTATTTACGGTGCACGAAAATGTTTTTACACCACCACCTAAAGTAAAATCGGCTGTAATTCGTTTACAACGGAATGATACCCAACAATTGGGATGCGATGAAAAGTTGTTTGTCCGCGTAGTAAAGACTGCATTTAACCAGCGACGAAAAACCATTCGGAATTCGGTGAAGCAGCTTAATCCCGATAAAAAGGAACACCCCTATCTGGATTTACGTCCCGAACGCTTAAGCGTAGAACAATTTGTGGAATTGACCAATTTTTTAGATCCGAAATAGTTCCCCTTACTGAGAGCGATTTCCCAATTAGAAACTGATTTCATTCTAATTTAACAAGCCTGCTCCGATTTTACGATTGCAAGTCCTATCTTTGTGCTATGCAATCTCCCATCACCCGTGAGTTAATAGAGCAATTAGGTGAGGCCATTTCTAATGGAAATGATGGCTTTATTTTATCGCGGTTAAAGGACCTCGATGGGGTGGATATTGCCGAAATCATCAATGAGCTGGAAACCGACGACGGGAAATATGTTTTTCGTCTGCTCGAAAACGAACAAGCTGCCGATACTCTGGTGGAGCTGGATGATGATGTTCGTGAAGATTTATTAGAGTCGCTTACCACCAAAGAAATTGCCGCGCATATCGAGGAAATGGATTCGGATGATGCGGCGGATGTGGTGGGTGAATTACCAGAGGAGAAACAGCGTGAAGTAATTTCTCAAATAGAAGATAAGGAGCAGGTAAGCGATATTGAAGCGCTGCTTCATTATGAAGAGGGAACAGCAGGTGCACTGATGGCGCGTGAGTTTGTAAAAGCAAACATCAACTGGCCGGTAGATCGTTGTATAGTTGCACTGCGAAAACAAGCACAGGAAGTAGAACATGTGTACACCATTTATGTGGTGGACGATTCCGATAAGTTACTCGGATTACTTTCTTTAAAATCATTATTGGTAGCGAGTCCAAAACAAACCATTGGCGAGTTATATACACCCAATGCCCGATACGCTAAAGCGATTCAGTCCACCGAAGAAGCCGCTCGCCTGATGGAAAAATACGATTTGGTGGTTCTGCCGGTGGTGGATGACAATAATGTATTGTTAGGGAGAATTACCATCGATGATGTGGTGGATGTGATTAAAGAAGAAGCTGAACGCGATTATCAGTTAGCTTCCGGTTTATCTGAAAAAGTTGAATCGTCCGATACCGTGTGGGTAATTTCCCGTGCGCGTTTGCCCTGGTTAATCATAGCCATGATGGGTGGAATTTTAGGTTCGATGGTCATTGGTAATTACGAAGGAGAAATTCAGATTCATCCGGAAATGGCCTTGTTTATTCCACTCATTGCTGCCATGGGAGGAAACGTTGGAATTCAATCCTCAGCTATCGTTGTGCAGGGTTTAGCCAATGGCGAAGTTGAAATGCAGGGAATGGCGGGACGATTACTTAAGGAATTAGTTGTTGGTTTAATCAACGGATTAATTTGCGCTTCGGTTATTCTTGGATATAATATTTTAATGCAGGATTCCCTGAATCTTGCACTTACGGTTAGTATTGCTTTGTTAACCGTTATTTGTTTTGCCGCTGTATTCGGAACTTTTGTTCCGCTGGCCTTAAATAAATATAAAGTAGATCCTGCATTGGCAACGGGTCCCTTTATTACAACCACCAACGATATCCTTGGTGTGTTTATTTACTTTTTAATGGGACATCTATTGTATTTCTGATTATGAAAGTTTGCTTCATCGATACGGTTCATCCTGTTTTAAAAGAGCGTCTCGAAGCGAAGGGAGTGAAATGTGTGATGCATACGAGTACGAGTCAACCCGAACTGGAGCAGTTAATCGGAAGTTACGACGGGATTGTGATTCGTAGCAGAATAAAAATGGATCGTCAGTTTTTAAGCAAGGCCGTTCAATTAAAATTTATTGCGCGTTCCGGTGCAGGGATGGAGAATATTGATTTGGATTATTGCAAGCAGCGCGGTATCGTTTGTTTTAATTCTCCCGAAGGAAACAGAGATGGAGTAGGAGAACAAGCCATTGCTATGCTTCTAAGTTTGTTTAACCACCTTTTGCGTGCCGATCAGCAGGTTCGGCAAGGAATTTGGGATCGTGAGGGTAACAGAGGTTATGAGTTGTCAGGAAAAACGGTGGGGATTATCGGATTCGGAAATATGGGAAGCGCTTTTGCGAAAAAACTAACCGGATTCGATTGCCGCATTTTAGTACACGATAAATATAAAAGCGGATTTGCAACTTCCACCATCGAAGAAGTTTCGCTGGATCAACTAAAGGAAGAAAGCGATATTATCAGTCTGCATTTACCTTTAACCGAAGAAACACATTATTATGTGAACGATACCTTTATCCGTTCATGTAAAAAATCATTTTATCTGATTAACACTGCACGTGGAAAAAATGTAAATACGGCAGCGCTGGTGGAGGGATTAAAATCCGGAAAAATACGGGGAGCGGCCTTAGATGTTTTGGAGTACGAACATTCATCGTTCGAGAAAATTGATGCTTCAGAATTTCCGGAACCGTTTAAATTTCTGATACAATCCGATAAAGTTGTGTTAACACCACACATTGCGGGGTGGACATTTGAATCCTACGTTAAATTATCATCATTCCTGGCCGATAAAATCATAAGTTATTTCGGACTATAATGAAATTCCGGTAAAATATCCGGTGTCTTTTACTTCCAATTTCTAAACGCTGAATTCGTTTTGAGTTTTACTTTTTAAACTAGAAGTAAAACAAATTCACCATCCAGTTAAGAGTATCGTTCCAATTTTGCGTCAACCAAATAATACGTGAAATGAAACGAACTTTTAAAAAATTGAAACAACGCTTAGGCTTTGTGTGCGGACTCCTCTACGGTGTTCCGGTAGTGGCACAGGGTCCCGGTCTTGTTATTTCAGAATTTCTTGCCAATCCTGCAGGAACCGATTCTCCATTTGAATATGTAGAATTAGTTGCAACACGAAACATCGATTTTAGTGTTACACCTTACTCTGTTATTGTATGTAATAATGGAACAGCAAATGCCAATGGATGGATTGCAGGTGCAGGAATTTCCTATGCCTTTCAAATCAACTCCGGTACGGTTACATCAGGAAGTATAGTTTATGTAGGAGGTGATCAGATGGCGATTACCGGTACAAAATTGAGAGTGATTAATACTGCCACCACAGCTGGTGATGGTCTGGGCAATGCGAATGCTTCGGGTGTTATTGGTAATGGTGGTGCAAATGCGGATGGAATTGCGGTATTCAATTTACCGGTGAGTTCCATCACCTCTTCTACTGTTCCTGTAGATGCTGTTTTTTTTGGAACAGGCGGAGGAACTGCCGTGGTGAATGGTGGATTGGATGGTTATCAACTTCCGGTAAATGATTTATATGCCGGAGGAAAACTGCAAAGCACCAGCTTTTTTGCACCTGATCCTGCATCGGGTGTTGCTGTTTTTGCAAATGGAACATACGATTTATCGACCGGAAATTTTAGCACGATTCGTTCATGGTCAACCGGCGCCATATCCGATGGTACAACAGGTATTACATTAAGCGCATCATTAACTCCTGCCACCGTATCGTTTACCGTAACTAATCAAACTGTAAATGAAAATGCAGCTACTGCTACAATAAATGTTGCGGTAAGCAATTCAAATGCGAGTCCTTCGTACATCGATTTTACAGTTAAAACACTTTCCAGTGCGAGTCGTCCTGCCGATTATTCCATTTCAAATTTTACATTGACCATCCCTGCAAATACTTCAGGAAATGTTCCCTTTACCATAGCTATTACCGACGATGCCCTTGTTGAATCGGATGAATTTGTTGTGGTGCAAATGAACGGTTTTCAAAATGCAGTTGCAGGTTCAAATAATTTACACGCTTTATATATCCGCGATAACGATAATGCAGCGCCTGTTGCAAATAATGAATTGGTATTAACCTTGCTTCATTCATTTTCAAATGGAGTTGCAGGAACAAATTCTGCAGAAATTGTTTATCACGATCCAGGCACTCAACGTTTATTTATTGCGAATTCGGTTGGTAAAAAACTGGACATCGTTAATTTTTCAAATCCTTCAGCTCCTGTTCTTATCAATTCGGTGGATATAACTCCCTATGGAAATATAAATAGTGTAGCAGTAAAAAATGGATTGGTTGCTGCTGCTGTAGAAGATATTAATCCGCAAGATTCCGGTTGGGTAGTGTTTTTTGATGCTGCAGGAACTTTTATCAAGAAAGTTCGCGTTGGAGCAATGCCCGATATGATTACGTTTAATCACGCAGGCACCATGGTGATTACTGCCAACGAAGGAGAACCAAATGCTGCTTATACCGTTGATCCGAATGGATCCATTACCACGGTAGATTTAAGTGCGGGAATCGCAGCGGTAGATCAGTCGAGTGTTACGTTTATCAATTTTACGGCCTTTAACGGACAAGAAGCTTTATTGCGTTCGCAAGGGATTAGGATTTTTGGTCCGGGTGCCAGCGCATCGCAGGATTTGGAGCCGGAATATGTTGCGGTGTCCGAAGATGATCAGTCGGCATGGATCACTTTACAGGAAAATAATGCAGTAGTCAAAATCGATCTTGTTACAAAAACTATCACCGGCATTTTCCCTTTAGGTACAAAAGATCATTCACTGATCAATAACCGTATGGATATTTCGAATCAATCCGCTGCCGCTAATTTATCCAACTGGCCGATTAAAGGATTCTATATGCCGGATGCGATTGCACAATTTTCGGTGGGAGGAACAAATTATTTCATCACCGCCAACGAAGGTGACTCCCGTGCTTATACCGGATATAGCGAAGAAGTTCGTATTTCATCTGCCAATCTTGATCCGACTGTTTTCCCTTATGCATCGGATTTAAAGAAAAATTATCTGGCTGGTCGCTTAAACATCACCACTGCTAATGGTGATATTGATAATGATGGTGATTTAGATGAAATCTATTGCTACGGCGCTCGCTCTTTTAGTATTTGGAATGGAAATACCGGTGCAATGGTTTATGATTCCGGTGACGATCTTGAACAAATTTCATTGAATCACCCATTGTATTCCGCATTCTTTAATGCATCGAACAGCGGTGCTGCTGTGGTGAAGGACAGAAGTGATGATAAAGGTCCGGAACCTGAAGGTGTAACTGTTGGATCGGTAAATGGACATCAATACCTTTTCCTTGGATTGGAACGTATCGGTGGTGTAATGGTGTTTAATATCGATAATCCAACATCACCGCAGTTTGTCACCTATATGAACAACCGTACAGGAAATGGAAGTGGTCCTGATTTAGGTGCTGAAGGAATTATTTTTATTCCCGCGTCGCAATCGCCCAATGGAAATGATTTAGTCATTCTCGCAAACGAAATATCTAGTACACTTTCCATTTATCAGGTACAAACCTGCGAGGCGACTTTACCTATGACCATCAACGCTGCTTCTTCTACAAGTTTTTGCAGTGGAGAATCGGTTGATCTTACACTTGCCAACAGTGCGGGTCACACCATTCAATGGTTACAAAACAATGTTGCTCTTTCAGGAGAAACTTCAGCAACCATTAACATTGATGCTGCCGGAGATTATGCCGTAAAAGTGACATCCAACACCTATGGTTGTACCGATACCAGCGCTGTACAAACGATAACAGTTTTTACATTACCAACAGTAGTGGCCAATGTAAGTGATGCATCTATTTGTATTGGAGATTCAGTACAATTTACCGGTTCAGGAGCGCAGTCCTACACCTGGGATAATGGAGTAACCGAAGGAAATTACTTCACTCCAATGGCAACTGCAACGTATCAGGTAACAGGAACCGATGTAAACAATTGCTCTGCAACAGCAAGTGTTGATGTAACGGTGAATTCACTTCCATCGGTAATGGCTTCTGCAAGTATTAATCCTGTTTGCGAAAACTTCTCTACTGTATTTACAGGAAGTGGAGCACTGACTTATACCTGGGATAATGGAATTATAGATGGACAATCCTTTACGGCTTTAACCACAACTACGGTAGGTGTTTTAGGAACAGATGCGAATGGATGCAGCGATAGTGCATACGTAACACTGCAAGTAATTCCCGCACCCCAGGTAACGGCTTCTGTAAGTTCCATCGAAATTTGTGAAGGAGAATCGGTTGTGTTTAACGGATCCGGTGCGGTTTCATATTCCTGGGATAATGGTGTTACTAACGGACTCCCCTATACTCCTTCTGCAACGCAGAGTTATACCGTAACAGGAACAGATAATAATTGCTGTACCGCAAGCGATCAGATTTCGGTTACTGTTCACCCGCTTCCTTCAATGCCGGTAATTACAGCTAACATGAATGTATTGACATCAACTTCTGCTAACAGTTACCAATGGTATTTAAACGGAAGCTCGATTGGTGGTGCCAATGCACAAAGCTATACGGCTACTTCCAATGGTAATTATTCAGTAGAAATCACGGATCAGTTTGGTTGCTCCAATTCATCTGCTGTATTCGTGTTTAATAGTTTAGGATTAAATGAAGCAGATATCATTGCACTTCAGGTTTCTGTTTTTCCTAATCCATTCAACAACGAAACTACATTACGGATTATCGCAGATAAAAACAGCAATGCCATTGTTCGTGTTCAGGATGCGATAGGAAGAGAGTTATCAGTTCAAAACATCAGTTTGCTTTCCGGACAAAATGATATTCGTTTAAATGATCGTCATTTTTCCGATGCAAGTGGTGTATTGTTCCTGAGCATTCAAATCGACAACGAAATAAAAACCATGCGTATCGTTCGCATGCATTAATACAGGGTTTGATTCCGGTTGAGAGAGGACCGGATAGAACAAAACGAAAAGGGGATTTCAAATTGAAATCCCCTTTTTATTTTTTTATTGGTTTATTATCTGCTGTAACGGAAATTTTTTCCAGGGTAAATAGCAGATGGACCTAACAATTCTTCAATACGAAGTAACTGATTGTATTTTGCAATCCGGTCGGAGCGTGAAGCAGAACCGGTTTTAATCTGGCCACAATTCAATGCCACGGCAAGATCTGCAATGGTTGTGTCTTCTGTTTCACCGGAGCGGTGCGACATAATGGAAGTGTATGACCAATTTTTTGCAAGTTCAACGGCTTCTACGGTTTCAGTTAATGTCCCAATCTGATTCACTTTTACAAGAATAGAATTAGCTACACCTTTTTCAATTCCCTGCGCTAAACGTTGGGTGTTGGTTACAAATAAATCATCGCCTACTAATTGAACGTGACTACCAATTGAATCGGTCAGTTTTTTCCAACCATCCCAATCGTCCTCTGCCATTCCGTCTTCGATAGAGGCAATCGGATATTTTTTCGACCATTCCGTCCAGTAGTTCACCATTTCATCGCTGGTGTATTGCTTGCCGGTGGATTCGAACAAGTATAATTTTTTCTCCGGATTGTAGAATTCAGTCGATGCGGCATCCAAAGCAATCAGAATATCTTCTCCCGGTTTGTAACCTGCAGTTTCAATGGCTTTCAAAACGGTTTCAATGGCTTCTTCATTCGAACTTAAGTTGGGAGCAAAACCACCTTCGTCACCAACATTGGTGCTATGTCCTGCTTTTTTAAGCACAGCTTTAAGGTGATGGAAAATTTCGGTTCCCATACGTAAGGCATCACTGAAACTTTCTGCACCAACCGGCATCACCATAAATTCCTGAATGTCTATTTTATTATCGGCATGCGCACCTCCGTTGAGGATGTTCATTAATGGAATGGGTAAGGTACATGCATTTACTCCGCCTACGTAACGGAAAAGCGGTAAACCGGCTTCTTGTGCTGCTGCTTTTGCGCAGGCGAGTGAAACACCTAAAATGGCATTCGCACCGAGATTGGCTTTATTTGGAGAACCGTCAAGTTGAATCAGTAATCGGTCAATGATATTTTGATTGAACACCGGTAATCCCTGCAATTCTTTATTGATGGAATCATTTACATTTTGAACGGCTTTTGTAACGCCTTTACCCATGTAAACTTTCTTATCTCCATCGCGCAATTCAACGGCTTCGTGTGCTCCGGTTGATGCACCGGATGGAACAGCGGCTCTTCCTAATACACCATTGGTGGTGATTACATCAACTTCTACTGTGGGATTCCCTCTCGAATCGAGAATTTGTCGGGCTTCAATTTGCGCAATGGTGCTCATGTGTTGGGATTAAAATATGAATTGAAAAAAATGAAACGCGTAAAAATGGTGTTTATCTGTTAACTCACTTTTTGTTTTGCTGCAACATAGGTTTTTATGTTACTTACAAAATCATCAAAAAGGTAGCGCGCATCCAGTGGTCCGGGTGATGCTTCCGGATGGTATTGTACGGAGAATACAGGCTTGCCTTTTAACCGCAATCCTGCAAGTGTGCCATCATTCAAATGAATATGCGTCACTTCAATATCCTCCCGTTTTTTTGCTTCTTCCATATTCACCACAAATCCGTGGTTTTGTGAAGTGATTTCAGATTTTCCGGTAATCAGATTTTTGATGGGGTGGTTGATACCGCGGTGACCATTATGCATTTTTTTGGTGCTGAGTCCTTGCGATAAGGCCATCACCTGGTGACCCAAACAAATTCCAAATACAGGAATGCCAGAAGCTACAATCGATTTTACTTTTTCAATGGTGTCGGGCATGGCAGAGGGATCTCCGGGACCATTACTCAACATGAAACCGTCGGGTTCAAAGGCTTTCATTTCTTCCAATGAAGCGGTCATTGGAAATACCTTTACATAACATCCGCGCTCGGTTAAGCAACGAACTATATTTTTCTTTACACCGATATCCAAAAGCGCTACTTTATAAGGAGCATTGGCATCACCGGCAGTATATGCTGTTGTTGTGGAAACCCGCGAAGAAAGTTCGAGTCCGTCCATGGAAGGAACCGACTTCAATTTTTCTTTTAACACCTCTACATCCAGAATTTCCGAAGAGATAATGGCATTCATCGCTCCCGCATTGCGGATGTGGCGTACCAATGCGCGCGTGTCGATTTCGCAAATACCTACAATGTTGTCGCGTTCGAAATAGGTTTGCAGGGAACTTTCGCCGGAGGGACGTGAATAATTCGGAGAGAATTTTTTACAAACGAGTCCTGAAATTTTAACTCCCTCAGATTCTACTTCATCCTTGTGAACCCCATAGTTTCCGATGTGCGTACTGGCCATTACTAAAATCTGACCGAGATACGAAGGGTCGGTAAAAATTTCCTGATAGCCGG
This sequence comes from Flavobacteriales bacterium, assembly GCA_019694795.1. NCBI lineage: Bacteria > Pseudomonadati > Bacteroidota > Flavobacteriia > Flavobacteriales > Flavobacteriales bacterium. The sequence goes on from JAIBBF010000004.1 coordinate 104,744, forward strand.
TCATTCCCGTATTGAATGCGATTTCACCGGTTGTGGTGCCAATAACGCCACAGGCTTTGCCCTGGAAAACGGTACCATCCTGAAGAACGAGGAGAGCTGATGGTTTCACTTGGTATTTCATGGGGGCAAATATAGAAAGCGAAGAGTGAAAAGGAAGAAAAAAAACGATTGCGGTTTTGAACAATTTTTGGAGAAATGTTGATAGGTTGAAAGCCCCTGAAAATAAGTCCTTCTGCATGCATCTCCTCCCTTCTTTATTTCGTCTTTTATTCAGATAATTTTTGTTATATTTACCCTAATGAGATTCTTTTCCCTTTTCCTTTTGCTATTGTTTTCAGGCACTTCCGTGATGGCTCACGATGGAGAGGGTAGCTATTGCCGCTTTATTCCGAATAGGGGACAATTCCATCCTGCCGCCCGTTATCAGGGGAAAATCAATCATGGAAATCTGATTTTGGAGGACAAAGCCTTTACCTTTCATTTTATGGATAATTCCATACTGGCGAAGGCGCACATGGGGGCTGATGTAAAGGCAGAGGAATTGATTTATAAGGGACATGCCTATAAAGTGAATTTTATCGGAGCCGGAAATGCACAACTGTCTTCCGAAGAACAAAGTCCGGAATATTACAATTACTACCGCGGAAATAATCCGGCTCGCTGGGCCTCCAAAGTACATGCCTATGAAAAGGTGAATTACAAAGGACTCTATCCCGGTATCGACATGTCCGTTTATACGAGTGAGGGTCGACTGAAATACGACTTCCAGGTATCACCCGGTGCCGATGCAGGGATGATTGTGCAGGAGTACATTGGACTGGAAAATTTAAAATTGGTAAAGGGGAATTTAGAGATTCACACGGATGTGATCGACATTACAGAACAAGCACCTGTTGCCTGGCAGATGGTGAATGGGAAAAAGAAAAATGTACCGGTAGAATTTAAATTAGAAGGAAATAAAATTACCTACCATTTCCCCAAGGGATATGATCATACACAGACATTAATCATCGATCCTGTTTTAATATTTGGAAGTTCATCCGGAAGTTTTGCAGATAATTTCGGAATGACGGCTACCTATTCTTCGCAGGGAAATTTATTTACGGGAGGAACTGCATTCGATGTAGGTTACCCGGTTACCTTGGGAGCTTATATGACGAGTCCGAATGTAAACGGATCCACTTCCGGTATAACCGATGTGGTTATTACCAAATATTCTCCCAATGGCACATCACTGGTGTATAGCACCTATCTCGGAGGTGGAGATGGAACGCAAGGAGCGGAAACTGTGCATTCACTTATTTGTAATGCCAATGATGAATTGTTTTTAATGGGGGTTACTTCATCCAGCGATTTTCCTACTACGCCCGGCGCATTTGATAATACCTTTAATGGAGGATCTTATGTGTATTTTCCGCAAAATGGAACCTTGTTTAATTCGGGAACCGATTTATACGTAACGAAATTTAATTTCGACGGCACCGCTCTTTTAGCCTCCACCTATATTGGAGGATCTGCCAACGATGGAATCAATTGCAACAATAACACGAGTCTTTACGATTCCCTGCAAAAAAATTATGGCGACCAGTTTCGCGGAGAAATTATGGTAGATAGAAATGGAAATTGCTATGTTGCGAGCGTAACGAAATCTTCCAATTTTCCAACGGCCAATGCCATTCAAAACACACTCAATGGCGATCAGGATGCAGCAATTTTTAAATTCGATCCGAATCTTACATCCTTGCAATGGAGTACCTTTTTGGGTGGAAGTAACAAAGACGCTGCGTATTCGATTAAGGTCGATACCAATTTCGTAACCTACGTTTGCGGCGGAACTTCATCAACTAATTTTCCTACCACGGTTGGAACCTATTCGCCAACGGCTCCCGGAGGTAAAGCAGATGGATACCTGGTTACCATTTCACCATCGGGTACATCTATTTTGGCAGGAACATATTTGGGGACTAATAATTATGACCAGACTTATTTCCTGGAGATCGATCGTTACAAAGATGTTTATGTGGTTGGTCAGACCCTCGGTACATCTTCATTCCCGGTTGTAAATGTAGGATATACCAATGCCAATAGCGGACAATTCGTTACCAAATTCGATCATAACCTTACAGCAATTCAGTATTCCACCACATTTGGAAATGGAAACAATAACATCAATATTTCTCCTGCTGCATTTATGGTGGATGTATGCGGAAATGTATATGTTTCCGGTTGGGGTGCCAATATTTTACAAGCGGTTCCATTGAATGGAATGCCTACCACTGCAAATGCTTTTCAGCCCACCAATGGTGATGGATTTAATTTTTACCTCATTGTATTTTCACGCAACATCGGATCGCTTTTGTATGCAACGTATTTTGGCGGACCACTTTCGCATGAGCATGTGGACGGCGGAACGAGTCGCTTTTCGCAGGATGGAATCGTGTACCAATCCGTTTGCGCAGGATGCTGGGGGAATGATGATTTTCCAACTACACCCGGAGCATGGAGTCAGGTAAACAATTCAAGTTTTTGCAATAACGGCGTGTTTAAATTCGACTTCGAAATTGAACCGGTTGCAGATTTCGTAACGGATCAATTGGAAGGTTGCGCACCGCTAACGATTCATTTCGATAATACCAGTCCATTGTATTCCTCCTACGTGTGGGATTTTGGAAATGGAGATACCACATCAACTAATCCGGATCCGATTGTCACCTTCGATACCGCCGGTACCTATACCGTTTATCTGGTGGTGCAGGATTCCATTTGCCTCTTGTTGGATACTGCCGAAAAAGTGATTACGGTTTATCCTCCATTGCAATTATCGGCCACCGATTCCGTCATTTGTTCTCCATCACCCGTGGTGCTTACTGCAACCAGTTTCGGAACGGTCAACAATTATTTCTGGTCGAGCAACGGAAATTTTACCGATACACTCAATTCGCCTTCTACCGATAGTACCTTATTGGTGAATATTTCCGGCGACACCACCTTCTTTGTAAATGTATCCAATACCTGGTGCTCGTATACCGATACGGTTATTGTTCATATACCGCAATTGGATATTACGATAAGTTCTATTGCCGGATTATGCACGGGCGATTCTGCATTTATTTCGGTGACCAATAACACGCCACAAGATCCTTTGAATTTTAATTGGGGACCCGATTCTTTAATTATTTCCGGCGATGGTACCAATACGGTTTTGGTGAGTCCCGATTATAATAACTGGATTACGGTTACAGGGACAACACTGCAGGGATGCACGGTTTCCGATTCAACATTTATACCCGTAAGTGGTCCGCCCACCGGATTACTCAATGCTACTGCCGATGATTACACGATAATGATCGGACAAAGCACCGTATTGCATGCAAGTCCCAATGGCTACACCTATAGCTGGTCGCCATCTTCTACCTTAGATAACCCGAATATTCAGCACCCAACAGCCACGCCGGATGTCACCACCATTTATACCGTTACGGTTTCTAACAATGGCTGCTCGCTCACCGATACGGTGATGGTAAAAGTGCTCGAATTTGTGTGCGGCGAACCGAATATTTATGTCCCCAATGCATTTACCCCGAATGGCGATGGTGAAAATGATTTATTGTTTGTGCGTGGAAACAACATCACCAAGTTATTATTCCGAGTATTCGATCGCTGGGGAGAATTGGTGTTTGAAACAACGAATCAAAGCATAGGATGGGATGGAAAGTTTAAAGACAGAGATTGCGATCCTGCTGTATTTGTTTGGTACGTAGAAGCCACCTGTGAAGGCGGTGATGAATATTTCCAAAAAGGGAATGTCACATTGATTCGATAAGTGGAGATGAATAATTATTTTTAATCAGAAGATCTCCTTTGTGAAAGTCGCACACCTTTTTTTCCGAATAAAAAATTTCAGCGTATGGGTCCTTTTCGTGATGCTGTTCGTTCCATTATGGAGTTTCGGACAAAAAGATAGTTTGTTCCTGGTGTGGAAAAATCCGAAAGTGGCAGATTCACTTCGTGTAAAGGCCTATTCCGAATACCTGCACAAGACGTATTTATTTTCAGAACCGGATAGTGCCATTTATTTTGCAGAAGAAGCCATTCGTTTTTGTGAAAAACGCCGATTACCCAATGAAAAAGCCAATGCCATAAACATTATCGGAATAGCCAATGCGGTTAAAGGCGATATATCCAAAGCCATCGAAGAATTTGAGAAGGCTTTAGCTATTTACGAGCAGACCAAAAACAACAAGGGAATTGCCAGTGAGTTAAACAATATTGCTTTGGTGTACAGCGATCTTGGTAAACCTGAAAAAGCATTGCAATATTTTGACCGGGGTTTGGAGCTTTACCGGAAAACCGATAATCAAAAAGGAATTGCGTCTACCTTAACCAATATTGGAATTGTCTATCACAATCAGGGAAATTATTCGAAAGCCATTGAAAATTATACAGCGGGATTAGTGGTGTCGGAACGCCTGAAAGACCGTTCGAATATGGCGGTATCGAACACCAACATCGGAATTGTTTACTACGAACAAAGAGAATACGAAAAGGCAAAGGAATATTTTAAAAAGGGAATTGATTTAAATACAGAGCTGGGGAATCTGCAGGGACTAGGTTTAATTTATAATTATTACGGAAGTATTTATTCTGATCTGGGGAATTATAAAGAAGCATTAAAATATTACCGGATCGATTTGGATTACCATGAGAAATTGGGCGATAAACAAGGTATTGCCATTGCACTAAATAACATGGGAAATATTTTTCGGTTCCAGGGTAACCTCGATACAGCCGAAATTTGTTACAGGAATTCCCTCGCCTTAAGTGAGGAAACCGGAAACTCTATTTCAATTCCCGGTGCAAAAAATAATTTGGGAATCGTTGCCGCACAGCGTGGCGATTATAAAAAGTCCATTCAGTACAGTCGTTCCGCATTGCAACTCGCGCAGGAATTTGAACTGAATCTCGAAGTGCGGGATGCTTCACAGGCTTTATGGTCGAGCTACAAAAAAATTGGTGACTATAAACAAGCGCTCGAAATGTTCGAATTGTATATCGCAACGCGTGATACCATTGAGAGTGAGGAAAACAAAAAAGCCATTATTGAGCAAAAATTTAAATACGAATACGATAAACAACATGCGGCTGATAGTGTACGCAATGTGGAAGAGCAGAAAGTTAAAGATGCAGAAATTGTTGCGCAGAAAGCAGAATTAAAAGCGAGCAGAACGCAGGAGTTGTTTCTTTATGGTGGACTCGCCCTCGTTGTGGCTTTTGCATTATTTATTGTAAACCGTTTGCGTGTTTCTCGTTTACAGAATAAAATTATTGAAGAGCAAAAGAAAATGGTTGAGGTTAAGAACAAAGAAATTACGGATTCCATCACCTATGCAAAACGTATTCAGTCGGCCATTCTTCCTCCACTAGAAACGATCAATGAAGCTTTTCCGGATTCCTTTGTATTATATAAACCAAAAGATATCGTTGCCGGCGATTTTTATTGGTTCGAACCGAAGATAAATAATGCCATGATTGCGGCTTGTGATTGTACTGGACACGGAGTTCCAGGTGCAATGGTGAGTGTTGTTTGCAATAATGCATTAAACCGTTCTGTTCGTGAATTCGGATTTACAGATCCGGCAGAAATTTTAAACCGCACCAGAGAAATTGTAATTGAAGAATTCAGTAAGTCCTCCGAAGAAGTGAAGGACGGAATGGATATTTCATTGTTGGTTATTGAAGAAAAACAAAACGATCGCGTTATTGCACGTTGGGCAGGAGCTAATAATCCTTTGTGGATTATCCGAAACGCCGCCAGTGAAGTGGAGGAAATAAAAGCGGATAAGCAACCTATTGGGAAATATCATGTTGACAAACCCTTTCAATCGCATCGCATTGAGCTGAATCGTGGCGATATGATTTTCTTGTTTTCAGATGGATTCCAGGATCAGTTTGGTGGAGATAAGTCGAAAAAATTAAAGGCCTCCAGCTTTCGTGAAATGTTATTGAAGAACCGAAATGAATCAATGAATCAGTTGGCAGAAAATCTCAACCGTGAATTTGAACGCTGGAAAGGTGATCTGGAACAAAACGATGATGTTTGCGTTATCGGAATCCGGTTCTGATTATTCGAAAAGAGTAATTATTCCCTTCTTGTAGCACTTCTCGTTGGGTGATAAAATCAAATAAAAATAAGTGCCTTGCACAAGCGGCTCACCTTTGTCGTTTTTCCCATTCCAACCCGATATTATTTTCGAATTCCCCGAAAAAACAGTTTCTCCCCATCGGTTATAGATAAAAATACTCCAGTATTCCAAGGTGTCGGTAGAAATGGAAAACGCATCATTTAATCCGTCTGCATTAGGCGAAAGGGTATTGGGAATCCAGATGTCACATTCGTGATCGATGCTGTAGTCGGGATAAGGCGTAACCGGTGTTCCATTTCCACCGCCGGGGTTGGGATTTGAATAGGCGCTGTCGATGCAATCTACCACCATGGTCGTATCATATGGAACAAGCTCTACATCATCGATGAGGTAATAGGACCAATGCACGCCGTAATTTTGATACGGACATCCGCTCAGTTGCACAAAGGTGGAATAGTTATCGTCTTTAAATGATCCAATCGTAATAAAATTTTCACCGCCGTTGGCTACAAATGTCCCGCAGATTTTCATCCAGTCGGAACGTTGATCCAGCATACGGTATTGCTGATTGAGAATTTGTGGTACCGTATTAAACAACATTTGAACACCCGGTGGATCAGGAGGAATTCCATTGGTAAACCAGGCACCTAATGCATCACTCGCCCAACATTTATCACATTCCAGTTTTACCCAGAACTCACAATAATATTCCGTACCTGCAATTAAAGGGGAAGTGAGAAATGTTCCAATGTATTCGCGGTAGGGAACCGACCATGAAGGACGATACACCGAAACGCCGGCATATCCGTTCCCTGTTCTTCCATGCGGACATTGACTCTCTGCTTCATAATTACAATTGTAATAATCTGAAGTCGGCGTTACATCCATCCAGGGAACAGCACGGTCAATTTGATTATCGGAAGTTGGACATTGCGAATAGATTTCGAAAGAAGGATTAGGCACCAGATTCTGTGATGAACCGGAAATGCGGAACATCAGGATAGCTATGACCAGAAGCGGATACTTAAACATTGAATTAAAAATAGTGTATTTATTAGGCATAACAAAGCCTATATTTACAACATGAGTAGTTCACAGTCCCGAACTTTATTAATCCTTCTGGCACTTGTTCTGATCTTCAACTGGATTACACCTGTTTTGGTGATGGATGGGATGTTTATGGACGGACAACAATATTCCAATGTGGCCATGAATATGGCAGAAGGGAAAGGGAG